>JALSNT010000208.1 GCA_026986885.1 Desulfobulbaceae bacterium | reverse complement strand
AAAAATTATACTTTTGAATCAGAAATAAAATTTATCCCTTCATCCCCGCAAACGCGGGACAATATCTATTTTTTCATCTTGTAATGCAGAAGACTTGAAACATCCCCGCAAGCGCGGGACATACTTTGGTAATAATACTCGTTGCCATAAATCACCCTGAATCATCCCCGCAAGCGCGGGACATACTTCTCCAGTTGTTTCATCTTCGCCCTGGTGGCCGAATCATCCCCGCAAGCGCGGGACATACTTCTCCAGTTGTTTCATCTTCGCCCTGGTGGCCGAATCATCCCCGCAAGCGCGGGACATACGAAAATAAGGCATTTTTTTCTTTAATTCGGAACGAACCATCCCCGCAAGCGCGGGACATACCCTATGGGCATCTTCCTGATAATACATCATTTATAAAGTTAATCTTTTTTTACCAAAAAGTACAGATGGAATTATGCCCTGGCGAGCATCATCAGGCCAAGTCCAAATATTTTTTTCTTGCCAATACCTCGGGTTAACCCTTCTGTGAATTTAGCCGGCTCCATAACTTCAAGCAGGCCCTGATATTCGCAGATGGTAAGCCGTATATCCCTGGAGTACGGTTCAGGACGCCGCCTGACAAGGATTTTTTCGAGCTGTATTTCATGCCGAACAAGGTGAATTCCTTGTTTTTCAGCCCGTCGTAACAACCATTGCTCTGCCTCATCCAGATGAGTAATAGGTCGTTTTTTTCCTCTCTTATTGCGCCCCTGGTACACATTTTTTAAGGGACAGGCCTGCAACCGGAAAAGAAATTGCTCGCCGGTATGTACATCCAGAGCAATCTGTTTCACTCCCTGGATATTACGCACTTTAATGGCATTATATTTTTCTTTTCTATAGCAGGCGTCCACAGCATCCCACCGGGGCCGTTCCGGTGATTGAACCATGCAGTACACACCCTTATCATCCTCCTGGCCTGTAAGGGCAAAGAGGAATGGTTGACGGCTGCCGACAGGATAGCCGGGAAAAGCCTTCCAGATAAGTTGATGCAGTTGGTATCGAAAGAGCCGTTTCTGCAACGGAGGAGTTACCTGGATCAATGAGAGCCAGTAGGAAATATTACTCTTCATTCTTTTTGGGTCCTTCTATTCTTCTTCGATAGCACAGGACGGTCCGGTTCGTAAAAAATCTCAGAAAACCCATTCGCTGGTCGGAAACCATGTCCTTACCGGTAAAAAACCATGCTTCCTTGAAAGTCACTGATTCATCCCGAAGTTGATACGGCAACCTGAGCAGACATTCGGATGGACACAGCTCTCCCACCTGCAATGCGGATAAACGCCAAAATAAATGATCGCAGAGATCAACTGTTGATTGTACCGCCGTAACTCCTTCTCCGGGTTCAACCATGGGCGCAGACAAGGGATTTGACCGTCTCCCGAGATAAGGTGTAAACCGTGGTTGCTGAATGGCATACACAAGTTGCTCAAGCCATTCTTCCGCTTCGTTATGTACGGGAATAATCGCCACAATATCAATGCAATCGGTTATATAGCCACGATGACTGACAATGGTGTCTTTCCTTAGCCTACCATTTGCATTCAGGCTGTTGCGAATCGTTTGCAGGTCACTGAGCAACGAGGGATAGCTTTCATGATACCTGCGTCTTTTGTGCCGATAGGCAACAGCGCTTAAAGTACAGACCATAAAACCACTGTACCAGGCTGTAACCTGTTCCGGCGAATGGCGATCAACACCCATGCAGGCTCCGGTCAGACCCAGCACTGCACTTGCAGTGGGCCATTGGTTGGTCCAGCGATCATCACCAATCGAGCAAACGCCCCAGCTTCGCATTGCTCCCTTGAGGGTAAGAAAAAGACAATTCATCCCTCAACAAGAGCACGGTGGATAGCCGGGGTTGCCTCCTGGACAGTGGATTCAATCATGGTCTGCAGATCACTATCCAGGGTGTCAAGTCCCATACCCTGCTCGAAGCCTGAAAAAATTCCGTATCGTTTGCGGCGTGTTTCTATCCATGCCTGCAAAGCATTTCTGCCCTCATGGAGATATCCCTTGCCGGTTGCCTGAATCGGTTGTTCAAAGGCATCATCGGCGGAATACGGAAACGCATTGCCATACGTCAGGTAGGCGCAACCGGGCAGATTATAATTGGCGTGTCCGGTTTGCGCTCCCACCGGATTGCGGCAACAGGCGGCATAGAGAAAGGCGGCAATAACATCCTGCGTCAGTTCAACCAGTTGCGAATCGTCCAAATTGGTGAATGCGCCATGAATATTTCTGCTCAGCAGGGGCACGTCCAGGCAATAATAATGGTAGAATACCCCAGCGCCAAAAGCCCGGGAGTCTAAATGACCACTATCCTGTTTACAGGCGAGTCTGTTCAGGTCATCAACGGCAGTCCAGTAATCCCATTCAATTCTGGATTCATGAATGGTAAATCCATGGTTCAAGCTCAAAGGCGGATCAATATTTTTCAGATAATGGAAAGCGGTAGTAAATCGACCAAAGAGTTGTAACTCCACAGACAACGGCCCTACAGAAGTCCGCTCACTCCTGACATCTTTGATCACCTGTTCGGCATCAGCAATAATGATTTTTTCCTTATTATCAATGGTGAAAATCATCTCAACAATACGGTCAATTTCCGCCATGGAAAAGGCAACAAGCTGGGTCGTATCTTTCCGGTTATCTTTGCCGGATTGTTTTTTTGAAAAAATTTTCTTAAACGATTGGAGCCGTTCCTTAATAATATCCTGGTATTGCGCAGGGTCTTCACCGGTGGATCGAATTTTTTCTTCCAGTTTTTCCTGTATCCGGTTGATAGCCTGCCTGGTGCGGATCATCCGGACCGCGCCGTATTTCTCGTTTGCATGGTCGAGTAACTGAGAAAAAATTTCACTGTGACGAATAGAATATTTTTCCGACTGGCTACTGATTCGCAAGCGGCGGCAACCGCCAAAATGCATGGTCTTGGGTCGATCCATGCCATCTCGATTCAGACGAGATGCCGCGTGTGATTTCAGAACATGCAGTTCAATTCTGGCCCCTGGTTTAGGTCTAAACATTTTCAACCTCACTCTGGTGTTGCGGTTGCTCCATAAAAAATGAAGCTGCCCAACGGCGCGTCACCGTTTCCGGTGAAAAACCATACTGCTTGAGATCATAGAGAAACACACCAAAATCACAAGATAGCAAACGTCCGCCTGCTGCAATACGCTTAAATAACAGCTGTACCTGTTCTACCACGTCCTCGCTTCTTTCCAGGGTAAACAGTTTTTCAACATCATCTTGCCGGATAATTCCTGAATATGATTTGAGCAAATCGCCAAGAGTGCGACCGTCTTCCACAGGAAGAATATATTGCAGCAAGGGCAATGCCAGCTCAAACATGGGCTGATATAACGCCGGATCTTCCCGCCTTGCCTTGTTCAGGCATTGCCAGAAATATCGCGAGATCACCGGAGTTATT
>JALSNT010000207.1 GCA_026986885.1 Desulfobulbaceae bacterium | reverse complement strand
GGAACATGACGCGTGAAGAGATAATGAAAATCATTGAAGAGCAGAACGTGCACTTCTTTCGGCTGCAGTTTGTCGATATTTTCGGTTTTATGAAAAATATCGCCATCCCGCTCAGCCAGATCGAAAAGGCGCTGGATGGGCAGATGATGTTTGACGGATCGTCCATTGACGGCTTTGTCCGGATCAACGAATCAGACATGTATCTGAAACCGGACTATGACACCTTTCGTGTTCTTCCCTGGAGGAACCAGGACGGTACCAATGCCGCCCGTATCATCTGCGATGTCTACAAATCAGACGGCACCCCCTTTGAGGGTTGCCCGCGTAACAATCTCAAACGGGTACTGGCCGAGGCCAAAGAAATGGGCTTTACCATGAATGTAGGGCCCGAGGCTGAATTCTTCCTCTTTGAAAAAGATGAGATGGGTGATGCCACCACCGTTACCCAGGATGTGGCCGGTTATTTTGACGTTGATCCCGATGACTGCGGCATCAACTGCCGTCGTGAGATTATCGAGACCCTGGAAGCCATGGGTTTTGAAATCGAGGCCTCCCATCATGAGGTCGCCGAGGGCCAGCACGAGGTCAACTTCAAATATGCCGACGCCCTCACCGCAGCCGACAATACCCTGACCTTTAAATGGGTTGTCCGCTCCATCGCCGCCAAACACGGTCTGCATGCCACCTTCATGCCCAAACCGGTTTTCGGCATCAATGGTTCCGGCATGCACACCAACCAGTCACTGTTCAACCTGGACGGCACCAATGCCTTCTTTGACGAAAACGGTCCCCTGCAGCTCTCCGAGACCTGTTACAAGTACATAGCCGGTATAGCTAAAAACGCCAAAGGTTTTGTCGCCGTGACCAACCCGCTGGTTAACTCTTATAAACGGCTGGTACCCGGTTATGAGGCTCCCGTTTATGTTGCCTGGTCCGCCTCCAACCGTTCCGCCTTGATCCGCATCCCTGCTTCCCGCGGTATGGGAACACGAACCGAGGTTCGTTGCCCGGATCCTGCCTGTAATCCTTACCTCGGCTTTGCCATAATGCTGGCTTCCGGCCTGGACGGCATAAAAAATAATCTGCAGGCCCCGAATTCCGTTGATCAGGACATCTTTAAAATGACCGCTGCCGAAAAAGAGGCCGCCGGCATCGCCAGCCTGCCGGCAAATCTGGAAGAGGCCGTCAACGCATTAAAGGCCAACCCCATTGCCAAAGAGGCGCTTGGTGAGCATATCTTTACCAAATATATCGAAGGCAAGGAAAAAGAGTGGGATGATTACCGTACTGCGGTAACCGACTGGGAACTGGAGAACTATCTGGATAATTATTAGTCCCTGCCTGATCAGGGGTATTCATTTGTTCCAGGAAAAGGGGAATTTCCGCCGTAAAGCGGAATTCCCCTTTGTCTGTTAAATAACCAGGCATCCGGGATGCAAAAGAAAAAACAGCGACAACAATTACTCGGGCAGTGTCTGGAACAGGTGGTTTCCACCCATATAGGACCGAACTACTGGCAATTTTTTCTTCTGTTCCGGCAATGGGAAGCCATCGTCGGCAAGGACATTGCCACCCACGTCATCCCGGCCTGGCTGCGAAAAGATACCCTCTGGCTGTACGTGGACAGCGCTGCCTGGATGCAGGAAATCGGTTTTATTCAACCCGACCTGCTCCCAAAAATAAACGCATACCTGCAGTCAATAGTTATTCGGGAAATACGCTGTTTACAACAGCCACAGGCAACTACAGGGGTACCGGAAGAAACGGCAAGACCCGAAAGAGCAATCAACCGGGAAAAAGAACAGGCCTTCCGCAGGATGACCGAAAATATTCCTGATCCAAAATGCGGCCAGGCATTACTGAAATTATGGCAGACCTTTCAGAGCAAGGGACAGGCAACAAAGACGATTCAGAAACATTGATTTTACCACGGGTTGAATAGTCTGCGACACAACCTGCACTCCCTCCATATCCCATTCATGAATATTTTAGAACTGATAGGCAATACCCCCCTTGTTGATCTTCCCCGCCTTAGCCCAAAGGACAATATAGAGATAATCGGCAAGCTGGAATCAAAAAATCCCGGTGGATCCATCAAGGACCGGATTGCCCTGTCCATGGTGGAAGCCGGTGAAAAAAGCGGTGAACTCACCCGGGATAAGATTCTCCTTGAAGCCACCAGCGGCAATACCGGTATCGGCCTGGCCATGGTCTGTGCCGCCAAGGGGTATCGCTGCCAGCTGATCATGCCGGAATCGGCGTCCATTGAGCGGCGTCAGATCATGCAGGCCTATGGTGCGGAAATCATCCTGACTGCTGCCCGCCGGGCCACCGACGGCGCCATTGAAAAGGCCTATGCCATGGCCCGCGAACACCCGGAACTCTATTTTTTAACCGATCAGTTCAACAATCCTGCCAACTGGCAGGCCCATTACAACTCCACCGGTCCTGAAATATGGCAGCAAACCAACGGCCGGGTAACCGACATTATCACCACCCTGGGAACCTCGGGCACAGCCATGGGACTGTCGCGCTGGTTTGCCAAACATCACCCTGAAGTACGGGTTACTGCCGTCGAGCCCTATCTTGGTCATAAGATCCAGGGCCTGAAAAACATGAAAGAGTCCTATAAACCGACAATCTTTAACAAACAACTTCCCCATGCCATCGTCAATGTTGCCGATGAAGATGCCTTTCGCATGGTACGGCGACTTGCCCGTGAGGAAGGAATATTTGCCGGGATGAGCAGCGGTGCCGCCCTGTTTGCGGCCGTGGAAATCGCCGGTCGTCTTGACGGCGGTACAGTGGTGGCCATTCTTCCCGACGGTGGTGAACGCTACCTAAGCACTCCCCTCTTTGTCCGAAAAAAGAAAACCGGCAGGCCGGAACCACAGCTCCGCTTCTATAACACGGTAAACCGCAGAAAAGAGGTATTTAAGCCGCTTCATGACAAACGAATAACCTTTTATGCCTGCGGGCCGACGGCATACGAATCACCAAACCTTGCTCACTGCCGACGGCTGACCGTCGCTGATCTGATGATCCGCTATTTGCAGTTCAAAGGGTTCAAGGTGGACTCGTATATGAACTTTACCGATCTTGACGACAATACCATTGCCGGTGCGGAAAAGGCCGGAGTTTCCCTCAAGGAGTATACCGACGGTTATATCGATGAATTCAGGCAGGCCATGAAAACCCTGGCTGTTCTCGAATCAACAGGTCATCCACGGGCCTCCGAACACGTCGGCGATATGATAGAAATTACCCACGAACTCATCCACAAGGGATACGCCTATGAAAAACACGGCTCCATCTATTTTGATATTTCCAAATTTAAACGATACGGCCGCCTGTCCGGTGTCGACTTGAGCAAAATCAAACTGGGCCGTACCGTTGATCTGGATAATTACGAAAAGGACAACCCCAGAGACTTTACCCTGCTCAAACGCTCCACCCTGACCGAATTAAA
>JALSNT010000206.1 GCA_026986885.1 Desulfobulbaceae bacterium | reverse complement strand
CGAGGACAAGCCCATAGTGTCGAGTACATTTGTTCTATGGTTATTCGATATTGTTTCGAATTTGGTGTTTCTTATTTCGAATTTTCCGGTTTATCCGGATTAGGTTTACTATACAATAACTCCGCAGTCGGCCTGTCCGCCCTTGAGTTTATAGAGGCCATGGGCAAGTGCCGGCAGTACCGCCTCAATATTTTCCCTGGCTGCTTTTTCACTGCCCGGCAGATTGATAATCAGGCTTTGTTGCCTGATACCGGCTATGCCGCGTGACCAGACGGCCTGAATGGTTTTTGTCAGACTGGCCTGTCGCATGGCCTCGGCAAGTCCCGGGACTTCACGTTCAATTACCATTCTGGTTGCCTCCGGCGTCTGATCACTTGGAGATACCCCGGTACCACCGGTGGTGACTATCAAGTCAATCTTTCTTTCATCCACCCAGTGCATGAGTGTCTCCACTATCAGTTCCTGATTGTCGGCTATGAGTAAATAGCGATCCACCCGAAACTCCGGTAACCGATCAAACATATTTTTCAGCATGGCGCCACTGGTGTCTTCACGTTCACCTCGGGCGCCCTTGTCACTGAGCGTGAGAATCCCTACGCTGTAGTCCGCCATTATTTTTTTATTCTTTATTATTCTGTTCGATGATCTTTTCCGCCAGATGGGCCGGGACTTCCTCGTAATGGGAAAACTTGACGGTGAAACTGCCGCGGCCGCCGGTCATGGATGTCAAATCAGGCGCATAAAGCTGTACTTCGGACTGGGGAACATGTGCCCTGACGATTTCATGTTTCTCCGTGGCATCCATACCCAGTACCTTACCGCGACGGCTGTTCAGGTCGCCCATAACATCACCCACATGTTCCTTGTCAACCTGCACTTCCAACTCAAGGACAGGTTCTAAAATAATGGGATCGGCAGCCAGGGCGCCTTTTTTAAAGGCCAGAGAGCCGGCAATTTTGAAGGCCATTTCCGAAGAATCCACATTATGGTAAGAACCGTCTATTAAATTGATCTTGACGTCTACACAGGGATAACCGGCAATAACACCTTTTTCCATTGCCTCAACAATTCCCTTTTCCACGGCAGGTCGATACTGCTGGGGAATAACGCCACCGACAATGGAATCAACAAACTCAAATCCTTCACCCCTGGGCAGCGGCGACATCTCGATGGTGCAGTCACCATACTGCCCGCGGCCGCCTGATTGTTTTTTGTGTTTTCCCTGGACGGTAACCGATTTTTTTATGGTTTCCCGATAGGGCACCCTGGGCAGACGCAGCTCCATTTCCACCCCGAACTTTCGTTTCATTTTTTCAGCCACTGCTTCGAGGTGTACCTGCCCCACGCCGGACATCAATACTTCATGGGTCTGCTCTTCCCTGGTCAACTGCAGGGTAAGATCCTCATCAAGCATTCTGGTAATGGATGAGAATAATTTTTCTTCATCACCTTTTCTGGCATTGACCGCATAGGAAATCACGGCCGGAATCGGTTCAAGAACGTCATAAAGAACAGGGTGGTTTTCATCGCACAGGGTATCGCCGGTAACCGTTTCCTTCAGCTTGGCCACGGCAACAATCATACCGGGAATGGCCTCGTCCACCTGCTGCTGCTCCTTTCCTTCCAAGATAAACAGATGACCAAAACGCTCACTGGTCTTTCTGGTGGCGTTATAAAAGCTGTCGCCACTCAATTTTCCGGAATAGACACGAAAAATTGTCAAACGCCCGGCAAAGGGATCGGCCATTGTCTTAAAAACAAGGGCGGAGAAAGGTTCATCGACAGAGGCACTACGTTCTACCAACTCGCCCTGGGGGTCGGTGCCTACCTGGGCAGGACGCTCATCGGGAGAGGGCAGATACTCGGAAATGGCGTCAAGGACAACGGTGGTTCCGGCATTGTTCAAGGCGGAAACCGCACATACCGGTGCAATTTTGGCCTGGCGCACGGCTGCAGCCAGACCCTTACTCAACTCTTCAGCAGACAGCTCACCTTCTTCCAGGAATTTTTCGATAAGATCATCGTCGGTTTCAGCCACATATTCCATCAAATTTTCGCGTTGAGCGGCAACATCATCCACCATGTCCGCCGGAATATCCCCAACGGTCACCTTACCGGAGCCGTCTTCGGCAAAAAACAGGCCTTTGCCGGCAGCAATATCAACAACCCCTTTGAATTGGTCCTCTGCTCCGATGGGCAGATATAGGATGACAGGATTAAGATTAAATGATTCTTTCAATTCATCGACGGTTTTCTGGAAATTGGCGCGCTCTCTATCCATTTTGGTGATGCAGATCAGGCAGGGCAGGTGTCGGTCGCCGACAAAATCAACAAAACGCTCGGTCTGGCTCCTGACCCCGAGGACGGCGCCGACGGTCAGAATGGCGGAATCAGCAACCTGGGAGGCAAATTTGGTTTCATTAACAAAGTTATCATCACCAGGAGTGTCACTGAGGAAAATTTCATTTTTCCGCCAGTTAAGATGATGAAATGCGGTGCTGATGGTTACCTGCCGCTTGATTTCTTCCGGCTCAAAGTCCATTACCGACGAGCCGTCATCCACCTTTCCAAACCTGTTGACGGCACCGGAAGTAAAAAGCATTGCATCTGCCAGCGTGGTTTTTCCACTGTTGCCATGGCCTAAAATCACCGTATTCCTGATATGTTGTACTTCCTGCATGAATACCTCCGGTAGCGCGGGTTGGATTGATAAAGGGATGGCCATATCTATTGATGACAACAGCGAATACATGAATATTTCTTTCGCTTTTGCATCAGGGATGGTAACCATCTTTTCCAAGATCGTCAGTGAACTCTATATATTCTCATTAACCTTGTAAAGTCAAGCGATAACATCAATCATGGACCCCCAGAGCAATCCCCGGAAAAAACCTGAAAAAGCAAGTGGTTCCACCCATAAAATAGCCGGCGCCGCAGGTGCGGTAGGCGTGGCCGTCATGTGCAGCCGGGTACTTGGTCTGGTCCGGGAACAGATCTTTGCCGGAATGTTCGGGGCCGGTTTTGCCTATGATTCCTTTGTGGTGGCATTCCGGATACCCAATCTTCTGCGTGACCTCTTCGGCGAAGGTGCCCTGTCCGCAGCCTTTGTCACCGTCTTTTCAGAATATGATACCAATCGCGATCCGGAAGAAACCTGGAAGCTGGCCGGAACGGTACTGACCTTTTTTACAATTCTCCTCAGTCTTTTTACCCTGGTCGGCATCTATTTCGCCGGGCCGATAGTGCATCTGCTGGCCCCTGATTTTTCGTTGATTGCCGGTAAAACGGAGCTGACAACCCTGCTGACCAGGATCATGTTTCCCTTTTTGATCTTTGTCGCCCTGGCCGCAATTGTCATGGGCATACTCAACACCAAGGGTAAATTTTTTATCCCGGCCATCTCATCGGCCTTTTTCAATCTGGGCTCGATCATCGGCGGCGTCGCTCTTGCCCTTCTCTTTCCCCGATTAAATCTGCCGGCCATTGCCGGAATGGCCTGGGGCACCCTGATCGGTGGCCTGATGCAACTGCTCATTCAGCTGCCGACGCTTAAAAAAACAGGTTTTGTCTTTATACCACGCTTCAAGCTGAACGATGCAGGGCTTAAACGAATCCTTTTGCTCATGTTGCCGGCAACTGTTGGTTTATCCGCTACCCAGATAAATATTTTCGTCAACACCAATTTTGCCTCAAGCTGTGCGCAGGGATCGGTCTCCTGGCTCAACTATGCCTTTCGCATGGTACAGCTGCCCATCGGCATATTCGGCGTTGCCATTTCAATTGCAGCCATGCCGGTAATGGCAAAATGTGCTGCCCAAAAAGATATGCCTGGATTGCGGCAGACCTTCACCTCCTCTCTGCTGATGGTTTTCAGCCTGACAATTCCGGCAACCGCAGGTCTTATCATCCTGGGTGAACCTATAATCCGCCTCATCTTTGAACACGGCGTCTTTACACCGGTCGACACCACCCAGACAGCAGCGGCCCTGGCATGTTACGCATACGGCCTTTTCGCCTACTCGGCCGTGAAAATAATGGTGCCGGTTTTTTATGCCCTTAATGATACAAAATATCCTGTTTTCGGCAGTTTCCTTGCTGTTACCGCAAATGTCATCATCATCAGCCTGACGATCAATACATTTCAGCACAGGGCAATTGCCCTGTCCACCTCTTGTGTAATGATTTTAAATTTTTTGTTTCTGGCCGGTGTACTGTATAAGAAACTGGCGGGATACCCGCTGGCCTATATGGGCGTGGGGCTTGCGAAAATATTAGGCGGTACCACGGCCATGGCTGTGGTACTCTGGTGGTTACGAAAGTTTTGTGCCATGTTTTTACATGGTCCTTTTTATATGCAACTGCCGACCGTATTATTCATAATTGTTGCCGGAGTTCTGGTATACGCTATAACGCTTCATCTGCTCAAACTGCCTGAACTTGAAATTGTCATCGACAAAATAAAGACCCGTTTTTTTTAAGATATTTTACTCGATGGATTTTAAAAAAATAAAAGCAACCTTATCGAAATAATGAATTAGCGCAGGAAGGAAGGTGGGGCTGAAAACAAATAAAAAAAGGCGTTTTAGAAATTATTCTAAAACGCCTTCCAATTTTCATGGGGTGAGCGATGGGACTTGAACCCACGACCTCCGAGGCCACAACCCGGTGCTGCCACCAACTGAGCTACGCTCACCATGTGCGACGCTTTTATACCCGGATGTTGCCCGTTTGGCAAGGAGAAAGTCTGCTGCTACTTCAGCTCTTTTGAACAATGTTTACAGACTTTGGCCCGTGCTTTAATCAATTCGGCACAAAAGGGGCACTCTTTCATGAAATGCTTTGTCAAAATAGCTGAAATCGCCATATTAACTGCCTGCTCAAGTGATGTGTTGCGAAATTTATGATTACGTAACGGCTCAATACATTCAAGGTCATTCAAGTCAACCAGCATGGCGGCTGCTTTTTTCCGGACATCAATATTTGCCGCCTCATCAAGCAGAAGAAAAAGGACCGGTTCCAGATTTTTTTCTTCCAGACAATCAGGCAGCAGGGCTTCAGCCTCTTTTTCCTGCTGGTACCTTTTGTTTTGTTTTTTTAGCGCTTCAACATCAACGACACTGCCGGTAAAGGCATCACGCCCGGCAACCATCATATTATAAGTTTCCTTACTGCCGGGTATTTCCATATAACGGTAGGATCCCACATGTCCGTATTGATTCTCAATATATTTCCAACCATTTGCGAAAAGTGAGCATTCATTGTTCAGGCATATAAATAAAAATTCCGATCCCCAGCCCAGGCCGTCACCCACATGAACCGGAGGGGCATTGCACAGGGTCAGTTTCTGTTTACAGTGGGGGCAGACACGCTCCTCTTCAAGGTATTTTAAAATAGTTGTCAACATGATGTTTTTTACTCCAACCCGTACACCGGGTATTATAAGATGACGTATTTCAGTTGCCCGGGGGCAAGGGGAAAATACAGTAAATGATTGAATAAAAATTAAAAAACATAACCGTTATTTGAGATCTTTTGCTGTTGTACATTGGTGTGCGCCGACCGGCGCAACAGGAAAAGGATTTCACAAAGAACGCGGTCGATACAGTGACTGATAGATAAAAAATGCCGCCCACAGCAGGGCAAGCAATAAAAAAAAACGGGTGGGACTCAACTTGTTTTTCATGAAGTTACCGTTTCAACTACTTCATGGGGGTGGGGCACGGATTTCTCCTCCTCGCTGTTTAAGCGTGTATGTCCTGCTGACGATTTTTCCATATTTTGCAAGAATCATCAGTATTGTAAGCATGGTTGCCGGGTGCGTCAAGCCACCACCGCAACAGTAACAATACAGCTCCTCAATTTAGGCGGTAATCTACTCAGATAATGCGGCCCAGTACTTCATCCACTGCTTTGGCCTGCTCCATACGGGCCTGAATGAACTCATCGGTCAGATGTTCAACATTGCCTTCAATGAGACGGGACAGTCTTTTGATATCAGTGGAATCGGCCATGGAGATTACCTGGGCAAGATTTTCGGCAAAATCACCTACAATCTTGCGACTCGCACCGGCTGTTGCCATAATTTCCGCATAAGTACGTGCATTCTGGGCATGTACCCTGGCCATGGCCAGAATCGGATACAGTGAGGTGAGCGTACAGTGTCCGGCAATATCCTCGGCAGTAATGTTGTTCATCTCCAGGGTCATGGCCAGGGCAACGGAAATGATTGTCGGCAACTTTTGGCCGATTCCCATGAGCAGATCATGTTTTTCCGAAGAATCATGGTAAATATCAGCGCCGTGTTTATATAAAAAAGCCTCAAATTCCGCGCAAAAACGACCACTACGTGGTGTCCGCACCACAATGGCGTTTTTATCTTTCATAGCTGCGGCCTGTGGTCCCCAGAGATTGTGAACCAGCATCACCTCCACTCCGGGAGAAGTTACGGCAAGCGCACTTTTTACGGTGGATTCCGCTTCCCCGGCAAGCAGGATCAAGGCCTTGCCGTCCTCGAGAAGGGGCGCGTACCGTTCTATTGTTGCCACCGTCGCTGATATCGGCACACAGATTACCAGGACGTCCACCTGGGTAATCATTACTTCCGGCCGTAGCGGGGTCGATCGACCTGACAGGAGAACGCGATAACCTTCATTTTCCAGGCGGTCGGCAAACCAGCCGCTCATGGCGCCGGTACCGATGAAACCAAATGATTGAATAAATTTGGTCCGCATGTCCACCCGAGGGAAGCTCCCAAGGAGCCGCAGGCAGCCTGCCTGCTGGATCACCCTGTTTTCTATACGCCGAACCGCCTGGGTTATGACCTCATCCTGAATGTGGCCCTCAACCTCGATATACACCTGTAATTTCTGAGTCTTAATATCATTTTCAGAACGCATATCCAGGATATTGATCCCACGCCGGGTAAACTCCCCAAGGATATCGACCAACATCCCGACCCTGTCATCAAGGGGCTCGGTAATGAGGACGGTGGCGTCATAGCCGGTCGGCACCGCAAGTTCGGGTCCAAGCACGGCATATCTGGTGCGATTATGGGGGGCCACATCCCGTTCAAGAATGGGAAGGCCGAGATCGGTTAACAACTCCTCGCCTTCAAGGGCACCGAAACCGGCATGGGTCTTTCCTCTTCTGTCACTGATTGCCTGTTCAACATTCTTGACCCCCATGAGGGTAACGTCCGGCAGGTTGTTGGCAAGATACTCTTCACATTGTTTAAATACCCGCTGGCTTCCGATCAGGGTGTGCAGGTCCTGCCGTTCATCGCCGGGGTGCAGCGCACTGAGAGAGATCTGTACCGGCAGAACGATATTATCAATCCAATAGCCGGATTTTATTTTCTCAAAAAGACGGAAATACGGTTTATTCTCCCCTTCACGGGTGTTATATATCGGAACAACGATCAGCTGTGCCTCACCGACAGTAAAGGCCTCGACCAGCGCCCTAATATGCGGGTAGAGCGCGATTTCCGCACCTGGCGCATAACGGCTTGCCGCCATCCAGGCATGGGATTTCTTCGGCCCTGTGGTGGCCACGGTTATCGCAGACAAGGTATGTACTCCATCTATGAAATATGGTTTCGCGCCGCGGTGCAACGCACCATGGCAGTATCGTGATCCCGGCTCTACGGGGTACGTGTGCCGTTACCCGTTGAAAAACAGCAAAACCCGTATACAATAAAGTATATGTTCAAATTATTAAACCTAAATTGAGCGTTTCACTCGTCTGCAACCTACAAAAAGATAAATGATTGTAAAATGTTTTTTTTATAAAGTGTTGCAGGTAAGCTTCGCTGCGCGCCGACTTCAAATGAAATCGTTCAATTTCCGGACGGCTCCTAAGTTAAAGATTAAAAATCCTGTAACTTCCACATGACCGGCAGACAAGGCAGGCTAAAGAGCTATATCAAGGCCCTGAAAGCCTCGGAACGTTTTGGACCTCAAGTGGTTGCTCATCGCATTTTTGCGCCCGTGCCGCAACAGTTGCTTGGTGCCGACAGTGAATTGGAACCACCGCTTATCGGCCTGCTGGAACACTTGGGGATGACCGGCCTCTACAGCCATCAGCATGAAGCAATACGATATATCGGAAAAAAAAAGGATGTTGTTACCGCAACCCCCACCGCCAGCGGTAAAAGTCTGATTTACAATCTCCCCGTCTTTCAGGAAATACTTGTCAATACCCAGGCAAAAGCTCTTTATATTTTTCCGCTCAAGGCACTTGCCCGGGATCAACTGAAAACCATACGCCGGTGGGCGGAACTGCTGCCCGATTATTTTTCCTTAAAGAACTTCACGGCCGCAGCAGTCTATGACGGCGATACCAGCGGCTATCAGAGGAAAAAGATCAGGGACAACCTGCCGGCCATTCTTCTCAGCAACCCGGATATGCTGCACCTCTCTCTGCTTCCCTATCATCATCTCTGGGCCGCGTTTTTTTCTCAATTGACCCATGTCGTTTTAGATGAAGTACATACCTATCGCGGTGTCTTCGGCTCGCACATGGCCTGGGTCATGCGTCGTCTGCAGCGGATCTGTTCGCTTTACGGCAGTGATCCTGTTTTTATTCTCTCTTCGGCAACAACAGGTAATCCCGGACAACTTGGAGAAAAACTGCTGGGTCGACCTGTACATGTCATAACCAAATCGGGTGCGCCCCGGTCCAGAAGAAATTTTATCCTTTTGAATCCGCTTGATTCCGCACCTGTTGCCGCGACCATGCTTCTGGAAGCTGCCCTGCATAGAAATCTGCGCACCATTGTCTATACCCGTTCCAGAAAACTGACGGAATTGATTACCCTGTGGTGCAGAAAAAGATGCCGGGAAAAAAGTGATAAAATCGCCTGTTACCGGGCAGGTTTTCTCCCTGAAGATAGAAGAAAAATTGAACGGAAGCTTGCCGACGGTCAATTGTTAGCGGTTATCTCCACGTCCGCGCTTGAGTTGGGAATTGATATCGGCGGGCTGGATATCTGTCTGCTCGTCGGCTACCCGGGTTCCATGATGGCCACCCGGCAGCGGGCCGGCAGAGTCGGCCGGGCCGGGCAGGAATCCCTGACAGTGCTCATTGGCCACGAAGATGCCCTTGATCAAAATTTCATGCGTCACCCCGATGATTTTTTTGATCGCAACGTCGAATCCGTGGTACTGGACCCGGAAAACAGCAATATAGCTGCTTCCCACCTTCTCTGTGCGGCAGCGGAATCGCCGTTGACCATGGATGAAGGGATTCTGCAAGCCGGGGATTATTTACCCCTGCTCTCCTCCATGACCACAAACGGGAAGCTGTTGCAGTCTGCCGATGGCGACACCTGGTTTTCATCACGAAAATACCCGCAACGGCATGTGAGCCTCCGGGGTGCTGGTGAGTCATTTTTGTTATTTGATGCCGATGGCCACCGATTGCTTGGTGAAATCGACGCATATCGTGCCTGCCGGGAATGTCATACAGGCGCGGTTTACCTGCACATGGCCAGGACATGGATAGTACAGCGACTTTCATTGCCTGCCCATGAAGTGTTGCTGCGGGCGGCCGATCCTCCTTATTATACCAGAACCCTGGTCGAGAAAGATACACAAATAGTACACATAACAGCGGAGATGAAATGCGGTAACGTAATCGGATATTATGGTTCCGTCCTGGTTACGGAAAAGATATACGCCTATCAGAAAATTCTCATCGGTAAACAAAAAGTCATTGCCCGACTGCCCCTTGATTTTCCGCCGCGCGTTTTCGAAACCAGGGGAATGTGGCTTGAAATACCTGAAAAGATCCGCACAAAACTGGAACGGGAAAAAATACACTTCATGGGAAGTATCCACGCCCTTGAGCACGCTATGATCGGCATGATGCCGATGTTTGTTCTCTGCGACCGTAACGATATCGGCGGCATATCCTTTCCCCTGCATCCTGAAACCAGGAAAGCAACGATATTTATCTATGACGGGTATGCCGGAGGTATAGGTCTGTGTGAACGGGCATTTCCGCTTCTGATACAACTGCTGGTCCGCACACAACAGGTAGTCACGGAATGCGGCTGTGATTTTGGTTGCCCGACCTGCGTACATTCGCCGAAATGCGGATCCGGTAATCGACCCATTGATAAAAATGGTTGCATGCGGCTGCTTGAATATCTCCTCATGGATGAAGAGGCAGGGAGGAGCAACAAAACGCCATCCCCGGGCATTTGCATAAAAAAGAAAGCCCAACCCAAAAAAGAGGCTATCCGGAATTCATTGCAACTGCCGAAAAAATGGGGGGTTTTCGACCTGGAGACAAAACGTTCCGCCGCCGAAGTCGGCGGCTGGCATAAAGCCGACAAGATGGGTATTTCCGTGGGAGTTATTTACGATGCCGACCGGGATGCATTTTTCACGTATGAGGAACAACAGGTTCCGCAACTGCTGGCGCATCTGTTTACGCTGGATATCGTTGTCGGCTTTAACAATAAAAAATTTGACAACAGGGTCCTTGCCGCTTATTCCGCAAAAAAAATAAGCGCCCTGCCCTCTTTCGACATCCTGGAACAGATCTTCATGCAGCTGGGATATCGCCTGAGTCTTGACCGGCTGGCCGAACATACCCTGGGAGTAAAAAAATCGGCAAACGGTCTGCAGGCACTTACCTGGTATAAAGAGGGAGAAATGGAAAAAATTAAAAAGTACTGTGAACAGGATGTGCGCATAACCAGAGATATTTTTCTCCACGGTCTCCGAAAAAAATACTTACTCTTTGCCAATAAGGCGGGCAAGGTGGTCCGTCTGCCGGTAAATTTTACCCGGGTCGTCAACGAACTGCTTGCCGAAAGCAGGCCGTAGCATAAAAGTAAACATTATGCAGGTGATGGAGGCGAAACACCATCTCGGTGAACGCTTACGCGTAAAACAAGGTTTCCTGCCGCAGGCACGACAACTTACGGCAGGAGAAAAAAACGGCATCCGCTTCCGATCAGTTCATGTTTTTTACGGCCAGACCAGTTTTGAGTGGACCCATCCGGTCAGCTGAGGGTGGGAAACTTTTATCCAGGCGCCTTTACGACCGACTTTTTTCAGAATAACTTCGCGGGCAAAGGTACCTATTTTTTTAAAACCGGTGCCGGGGCCGGAGCGGGCATTACACTCCTTTACCTTGACGATAACATGGGGGCTGCTGTTGACAAGAGAGCTGAAAACCCAGCCTTTATCCTGTTCAAAATCACTGACTTTCAGCCATTTTCCCTTTTTGGCCAGAACCTTCAGCGGATAGCCTGCCGGCAGTTGAAACAGGACTTCATTTTTGGTTGTCGGACCGGAACGAAGATTGACACCATCCTTTACCACACTGACAAATTCGGCTGCCATAACAGTGGTTGTCGAAAAAATCATGATTGATGCGGCAACCATAACACCTTTCATGATGCTCTTAAGACCTGTACTCCTCATTGCACTCTCCTTCAAGCAGCTGGAACCGAATTTTCCACCATATCGGTCCCTGTTAAATACATAAGATATTCCTGATTACCCTTGGCCCCCTTTACAGGCGAAGGGATTGCGCCCCGATACTCAAGTCCGAGACGTTTAGCAAACAGTTCAATTTTTTCCAGGGCCTGTTGCCGTAACCGGCGATCACGGATAATACCACCCCTGGCAACCTGATTCCTGGGCAGTTCAAATTGCGGTTTCACCAAGGCGACAATACGGACGCCGCCGATATGAGAAAAAAGACCGGTCAAGGGGCCAAGTAATCGATCCAGCGAAATAAACGATGCATCCACCACACACAGATCAAGAGGTTCCGGGATTTCCTTTGTGGTTAAATAGCGGGCATTGCACCGTTCCAGCACCACAACTCGTTCATCATTTCGCAACTTCCAGTCAAGAACGCCGTATCCCACGTCAACGGCATATACCCTGCCGGCGCCGTTTTTCAATAAACAGTCGGTAAAACCACCTGTTGAACAACCAATATCCGCGCAGACAAGGCCGGTCGGATCAAGGGTAAACGCCTTCAGTGCTGCCGCAAGCTTTTTCCCCCCCCGACTGACAAAGGGGGCATCCTGCCGCAGAATAATCCGACATTCATGTCCGTAGAGACTCCCGGCCTTGACAAGGGGATTACCGTCAACCTGTATCCGGCCGCCCTCGATGAGCAGTGATGCCGCCGCTGGTGTTGTTGCAAATCCACGTTCGACCAGCAAGGTGTCTAATCGTTTTTTGTGGGAACTTCCCATGGTCACAAAGGAAGAGGTCAGAAACAAAATTAAAGATTTGCCAATCGTTTCCTGGCCCTGGTAGCTTCCGGAGTACCGGCATATTCGTTGATTAACTTTTTATAGATAATTTTAGCGGTCTCATTATCGGTTAATTTTTCAAAAGACATACCCTGCTTTAACAGGGCCGCAGGAGTATGGGGATCCTTGGCATGATTGGAAATAACCTTTTGATAATCAAGGATGGCCAGATCATATTCACCCTGATTATACAGGGATTCTCCCATATAAAAAAGAGTTGTGGCAGCCTGCTCCCCTCGCGGGTTGCGGGAGAGTACCTTTTCAAAGTCGGCATAGGCGGCTTTGTATTTTTTGGCCTTGAATTCAGCCATTGCCTTATCAAATGGTCCTGATGCAATATCATCTGCATGTATTGTTTTAACGGAGGGGACCGGTTTTTTCCGGGTTGTTTTGGACGCAGCCGCTGTCTGTTCGGTCTTTTTTACAGTCGCTTTTGTTTCCGACGTCCCGCTGATGCGACCGTTGCCGACCCGAACTTTTTTCCCGGCCGGAAGGACCCTGACAAAGGAAGGACTTGCCGCAGCCATGACGGTTCGCTTCCTGGCAAGTTCTGCTTTTCTGGCCGCTTCCTGTGCCCGCTTTTCAGCCTCACGGATGCGGGCCTGCTGCATGGAATCAATGCCGGCGGTCAAGCTGTCAAGCTGCTGTTGCAATTCACTGATCTTTTGTTCATCGCTAACCAGTCGTTCCTGCAGGAGAGTCTGCAGGTCGGTCAATGCCTGGGTGTTTTGCGTCTGCGCCTGTTTCTGCCGGTGGGCCATCTCCTCAAGACGAGCTTGCAGGCGGGTTATTTCTTCATCCACCTGATCAAGCTTATTGACCGAGCTGGCCTGTCGTTTCTGCAAATTCTCCACTGCGGAATTTTTCACTTCTTCCACTTTCTGATTAACGGCCCGTACCTGATAATTTAATTTACGTAAATCATCCTGAGTAGCACACTGACAGAGGAGAAAAAGCGAGCAACCGGCAAGCGCAATATTTCGTATACCTTTCATTATTATTATCCTCTTTGTTTCAAATCCACTTTGTTTCAAACACACCCCGGCTTGACCGGATTGATTTATTACAGCCCGCATCTTTGCGACTATTATCAGTCGGCAAATCCGCAGGCTATAGGGGAGAAGGGCCGTAAATGATTCTCCTGAATTCAGGGTTTTTTTCTATGGCCGACGAGACCACCGTGGATATGACTGGTTCCCCTTCAGAGGA
>JALSNT010000205.1 GCA_026986885.1 Desulfobulbaceae bacterium | reverse complement strand
GTGGCGGCCACGGTTGCCATGAAGACCGGGTCCTTTATGTTAGGTCTGCTGGCTGCCCTGCCTGCGGCCGCTCTTACCGGTATGCTGGTGGAGTTTCTCATCCTCCGCCGTCTGTACCACCGGGACCACCTGGATCAGGTGCTGGCCACCTTTGGCCTGATATTTTTCTTCAATGAACTGACCCGGATTATCTGGGGCCGTCAGCCCCTGTTTATGGATGTGCCGCCCTGGCTGTCAGGATCGGTGCCGATCTTCGGTGGTCTTCAGTATCCGGTCTACCGGCTGGCAATTATCCTGGTCGGTATTCTGATCGCCATTTTTTTGTATCTGCTTTTTTCCCGAACCCGTCTGGGCATGCAGGTCCGGGCCGGGGCAACCAACCGGGAGATAATCGGCGCCCTCGGCGTTAATATCCCTTTGCTCTACACCATGATCTTTGGGCTCGGCACCCTGCTTGCCGGTCTTGCCGGGGTGATGGCCGGGCCGCTCTTTGCCGTGGAAGCGGGTATGGGCGATTCCGTTTTGATCCTCACCTTTGTCGTCATAGTCATCGGCGGTATCGGTTCGGTACGGGGAGCATTAATCGGCGCCATCCTTGTCGGCCTGATCGATACCCTGGCCCGTGCCTTTCTGCCGGTGCTGTTGCGGCTGCTGCTTGAGTCACCTTCGTCTGCAGACAGGATGGGCGCTGCCCTGTCGTCGATGTCGATCTATATCTTTATGGCCCTGATCCTCAGCGTTAAGCCTGCCGGTCTTTTTCCGGCCCGGGAATAGTTTTTCATGGCCATGAGAAGATATATCCTGCCGACAGTTGTTCTCTGTCTCGGTCTTCTGCTGCCGCAACTGCTTGATCTTTTCGGGCTGCAGTATCTCCTCTCTCTTGCCACCCGCGCCCTTATTTACGGCCTGGCCGCCGCAAGCCTCAACCTGATCTTAGGCTACGGCGGTCTGATCAGCCTGGGCCATGCCGCTTTCATGGGGATCGGCGGCTATACAGCGGGTATTCTGCTCTACCATCTTCAGGAGGGCAGCCCGCTTTTCGGATTCCTGCCATCCTCATCCCTGTATGGTTCAGGACTGTTCGTCTGGCCGCTCGCCATGGCCTTTGCCGCCATGTTTGCCCTTGTGACCGGCCTGCTGAGTCTGCGCACCAGGGGCATGCATTTTATCATGATAACCCTGGCCTTTGCCCAGATGGTATATTTTTTCTTTACCTCACTTGATGCCTATGGCGGCTCGGACGGACTTTCCCTGTATTCGCGTAATACCCTGCCCGGCCTTGACCTGGCTGATGACACGACCTTTTACTACCTCTGCCTGGGCCTTCTTCTTCTCTTTCTTTTTTTGATGCACCGGCTGATACATGCCCGGTTCGGCCGGGCGCTTATTGCCGGTCGGGAAAATATCGTCCGCCTGCAGGCCCTTGGCATTGCGCCGCTTGCCTGTCAGCTTCCAGCCTATTGTCTTGCCGGGGCCGTGGCCGGACTTGCCGGGGCCTTACTGGTCAATCAGGGGGAATTCGTCAGCCCGGAAATGATCCACTGGACCCGTTCCGGTGAGTTAATGGTCATGGTGCTGGTGGGGGGCATGGCCCGATTGTTCGGTCCGGTGCTGGGGGCGGTTGTGCTGCTGTTTCTGGAAGAATACCTGGCCATGTATACCGATCACTGGATGGTCATTTTCGGCCCTTTTCTCGTTCTGGTTGTTTTGTTCGGCCGTTCCGGTCTTTACGGGCTGTTGTTTGCAAGGGAAGGCCGGTCATGAGTGAGCCGGTGCTGGCGCTGGAAAATGTCGGCAAGGCATATGGGGGCTTGCGGGTGGTGGAAGATATCACCATGTCGTTTGCTGCCGGGGAGCTGCATGCCCTGATCGGCCCCAACGGCGCCGGCAAGACAACTCTGCTTGATCTTATTTCCGGCCTGCTGCCGATGGAACAGGGCAGACTTTTTTTCCACGGCAGGGATGTTACGGCAAAATCCATGCACCGGCGGGCCCGTCTCGGCCTGGCCCGTTCGTTTCAGATCACTTCCCTGTTTCCCGGCTTCACCGTACGACAAACCATTGAACTGGCTGTGCAGGCAGGCGAAAGCAGAAAAATATTTTCCTGCATGCGCAGGGCCGACCGGGACCCCTGTCTTATAAAACCGGCCGTTCAAATCATGGAACAGGTGGGGCTTGGGAACAGGGCGGATGTCAGAGCCGCAAATCTTGCCCATGGCGAACAGCGGCTTTTGGAAATGGGGATGGCCCTTGCCTCCGGCGCCTCTGTTTTGCTGCTTGATGAACCCATGGCCGGTATGGGGCCGGGCAGCGCCCGCTCGCTCGCCGCCCTGATAAAGCAACTCAAGGGAAGGAAAACCATTCTCCTGATCGAGCATGACATGGAGGCGGTTTTCTCCCTGGCGGATCGGATTTCGGTTCTGGTGCAGGGACGAATTCTTGCCGGCGGCAGCCCTGAAGAAATCCGTGCCAACGACGAGGTGCAGGCGGCGTACCTGGGATCAAAATGCTGGTTTTAGACAGGATAGAAACCATGTACGGCCGGGCCGGAGTCCTGGACAACGTGTCTCTGCGGGTCGGCCCGGGTGAGATGGTGGCGCTCATGGGACGAAACGGCATGGGCAAGTCCACGGTGATACGTTCGATCATGGGCTTGTCACCGCCTGCCCGGGGCGCTGTCATCTTCAACGGTCGGGCCGTCCATCACCTGCCGCCTTATAAAATTGCCCGGCTGGGGATTGGCTATGTGCCCGAGGACCGTCAGATTTTCCCCACCTTGACGGTCAGGGAAAACATGGTGGCGGTGGCGGCAAATTACAGCGGCATGGCCGAACCCTATACCATGGAGCGGATTTTTACTATTTTTCCGCGACTGCGTGAACGGCTTGGACATAAAGGCCGGGAATTATCAGGCGGCGAACAGCAGATGTTAGCCATTGCCCGTGCCCTGATGATAAATCCCCGGCTTCTTCTGTTGGATGAGGCCACCGAAGGGCTTGCTCCTATTGTGTGCGAAGAAATATGGCAGGGACTGGCATTGCTTAAAAAACGCTCCATGTCGATCCTCATGGCTGATCGTAATATTGATGCCATGTTAGCTATCAGTGACCGCTGCGTTATCCTGGAAAAGGGCAGGGTGGTCTTTACCGATACCCGTCCTTTTAATCGTTTCACCGTTGCGGTAAAAAAGCGGTATCTCGGGGTGTAGGTAATGCTGAGGCTGGTTTCACCCGCAACCAAATATAACAACAAACATCGAATTTCGCTCTCGTCACTCCGCTTTGCGGTGTGACGCCATCTGTGGCGCTCTGTGCCTGTTGTCCGCATGGAATAAACAATGCTGATTGCCAATAAAGAAAGCAGACAAAGGTAGTGGCTGCTGTTTGTCCGCTTTCGTTCCACTCAAGCAGACCTACCATGTTCATTTGCTCTCGTCACTCCGCTCTGCGGTGTGACGCCATCTGTGGCGCTCTGCGCCTGTTGTCCGTATGGAATAAAC
>JALSNT010000204.1 GCA_026986885.1 Desulfobulbaceae bacterium | reverse complement strand
AGAGGCGGGCACACGGGTAGACATGGCGCTGGTTTCAGCCATGTTCAGCAGAGAGGATACTGGGGAGGAGGCTGTCCCATGAACTCCGGCATGAACGGAGGGAACATGATGTATGGCAACCGCGCAATGATGAACCACAACGGGATGCACCGGGGAATGTATAACACGGCAAGGACCGGCACCCCTGCCGACTGGCGCGCCAATCCAGCCTACCAGGGACAGGCAGCCACGGACCCTTCGGTGGACTGATCATTTTTCATTCAATATTTGCAAACAAGAGACACCGGAGGCGACCTCCGGTGTCAATATTGCCCCAATCTTTTCTTTTTTCCTCGCCATGGTATAGTAACTTTTATTTGCGTATATTAACCCATTCCACCGGCCTAAAGGAGTACACCCATATTCCCCATGTCAGAATTTTCAAAAAATAACTCCTTTATGCTGTCCAAACCCCTTTTTGCCATCCTGATCACCACCGTTATATTAGCCATTTTGCTTGCCGTCGGCACAATTCGCAATTTCCGGAGGGAGCAGCGAATTATGCAGAGCTTTCTTCTTGACGAAGGGCTGACACTTATCCGCAGCTTTGAGGCCGGGGCTCGTACCACCATGCGGCATCCGATGATGGTGGAAGACCCTCAACCCCTGGTTACCCTGGTCAAGGAAACGGCCAAAACAGATCGAATAGCCTATATTTCCATCATCACCGAGGATGGAACCGTTGTGGCCGCTGCGGGCGGACATGATGTTAACCAGGACCGTAATATCACAAAACAGGTATTAAAAACGCACCAACCGGTAACCCGCATGGTTTCCAACAATGATAAAACACCCATTTTTGAAGTGGCGACCGTTTTCCAGACCATGAATTCTGTAGAACCGCCGATGATGGGTATGATGAGGGGGCATCATTTCAGACGAAAAACCCCGCAGACAATCCAGCTTGAAGAGGGCCGGGCCGTCATCCACCTTGGCCTGTATACAGCGGAATTTATCAAGGCCAGTCGGCAGGACATCACCCACTCCCTGTTTATGGGCGGGCTCCTTGTTCTGGTGGGAAGCGCCGGTTTCTACTTCCTTTTTCTCTATCAGGGCATGCAGGTCACCCGGGCGACCCTGGCAAACATGAAGCTCTACACCAAAAATATCATTGAATCCATGCCCGACGGACTGCTTACCCTGGATTCCCGTGGCAGGATTGTGTCCTGCAATCCCAGAGCCCTTGAATTTACCGAAATGGACCTTGCCGGGTTAAAGGGCAAACGCCCGGAAAATCTGTTTGCAGGCTGGCCGGCTCACTCGCGGCACATGCAGGGGACGGCTTTTTCATACACATTTGTCCATAAAGACTCCACCCAGGTACCGGTTGAAATCAGCAGTTCCCCCCTGCTTGATGATCAGGGCAACACACTGGGTGCGGTTTTTCTTCTTCGTGACCTGCGTTCAATCCGATCCATGCAGAATCAACTTGACCGTGCAAGGCGTCTTGCCGCCCTGGGAAAAATGGCCGCCGGCATTGCCCATGAAATACGCAACCCCCTGGGCACCCTGCGCGGATTCGCCCAGTATTTCGGCGCAAAAGCCGATGACGATGCCGCCAGGGAATACAGCGCCCTGATGATCGGGGAGGTGGACCGTCTCAACGAAAGTATCTCTTCCCTGCTCCAGTTTTCAAGACCCCGCGAGCCGGACTTTTCATCGGTCGACCCAGAGGCCCTGCTCGACAAAACCGTCAAACTGCTGGAATATGATCTCAAGGAAAAAAAGATCCGGTTGCAAAAAGACGATCATTGCGCACATTCCATTGAGGCCGACGAAGATCTCCTCCTGCAGGTCTTACTGAATCTGCTTAAAAATGCGCTCAATGCCAGTCAAAAAGAGGCGACAATTAAACTCTCCTGTCAGGATGACGGGGACGGCATCCGCATTACGGTGACCGACAGCGGCAAAGGCATGAATGAGGCGGAACAGAGCCGAATGTTTGATCCTTTTTTTACCACCCGGACTGCGGGTACCGGCCTTGGCCTGGCTGTCAGCCATCAGATCGTCGAGCAGCATAACGGCCATTTTGAGATCAAATCCCAGCCCGGCAGAGGAACTTCCATAACAATTGTTCTTCCGAAACAACAGACAGCTCACCCGACAGACACAAGAGATGCGCCATGAAAAAAATATTAATCGTTGATGATGACACTGCCCATCGCACCATGCTGAAGGTCAACCTGGCCGGGGCCGGATACACTATTGTGGAAGCCGATGACGGCGACCGGGTGCTGCCCATCCTTGCCGAACAGGATATTGACCTGATCCTCATGGACCTGAAGATGCAGCGCATGGACGGCATGGAGGCCATTCGACTTCTCCGGGAAAAGGGACGACCGGAACCGGTAGTTGTAATCACCGCCTTTTCCTCTGTTGAATCGGCAGTGGAAGCCATGAAACACGGGGCCATGGATTATGTAACCAAACCGGTGGATATAGAGGCGCTAAAACTCGCCGTTGCCAAAGCGCTCGATTTCGAGGCCCTGCGGACGGAAAATCAGGAACTGAAGAAACGGCTGGGCGAGCAGTTTGATTTCGGCAACATCATCGGCCGCAGCGCGGCCATGCAGAAAGTCTTTGAAACACTTGCCCTGGTGGCGCCGTCCGATGCCACAGTTCTTATTACCGGTGAGTCGGGCACGGGCAAAGAACTGATTGCCTCGGCCCTGCATCAAAACTCCAACCGTAAAGAGGGGCCGTTTATCAAGGTCAACTGTGCGGCCCTGCACGAAAATCTGCTCGAATCAGAACTGTTCGGCCACGAAAAAGGCGCCTTCACCGGCGCCGACAGCAGACGTCTGGGCAGATTTGAACTGGCCGATAAAGGAACGCTGTTTCTTGATGAAATTGGTGATATGTCTCTGCAGACCCAGGCCAAGATCCTGCGGGTCCTCCAGGAAGGTGAACTGGAACGGCTGGGCGGCAGCGGCACAGTGAAGGTGGACGTGCGCCTGGTGGCGGCCACCCACAAGGATCTGACCGCCATGGTGGAGGAAGGGACCTTTCGCCAGGATCTCTTTTTCCGCCTGTCGGTGGTGCCGATTGAGCTGCCGTCGCTGAACAAACGAACAGAGGATATCCCGGTACTGGCTGATTTTTTTCTCCGAAAATACGCTCAAAAGAACAAGAAAGACATCAAGGGATTTCATCCCCAGGCCCTGATGCTGCTGGCAAGATACCAATGGCCCGGCAATATCCGGGAGTTGGAAAATACCGTTGAGCGGGCAGTGATTCTCTGTCTGGGAGAGCAGATCACCCCAAAAGAGCTACCACCCCAGATGCTGCCAAAAGATTTTCAACTTGCAGGAGGAACACTACCGGTGTCCGGGGGACTGACCTTAAAGGACATGGAGCGAGAGGCAATCCGAACCACTCTGAAACAAACCGGCGGCAACAAATCACAGGCTGCCAGACTCCTTGGTATTGCCCGCCAGACCCTCTTGAACAAAATCAAAGAATATGAACTCTAAATGC
>JALSNT010000203.1 GCA_026986885.1 Desulfobulbaceae bacterium | reverse complement strand
GGTTACCAGTACCGAGGGTATGAAACAAATACAGGCCACGCGGGTACTGCTGGCCACCGGCACCAGGGAAATGCCCCGGTCTGCCCGTTTTGTTTCAGGTGGTCGACCTCTTGGCATCTACAATACCGGCGCTCTTCAAGCCATGGTATATCTAAAGAAGATGATACCATTTCGTCGTCCGGTTATTGTCGGCACTGAGATCGTTTCCTTTTCTGCGCTCTGGACCTGCAAAAAAGCAGGCATCCAGCCGGTCGCCATGCTGGAACAGGGAGTAAAACCCCAGGTAAAGCAACCCATCCCGCTTGCCGTTAAATATTTCGGCGTTCCCCTGTATTTAAACGTACAGATCGACACGATAACGGGCAGGGACAGGGTTGAGGGAGTACGAATTTCCGCCGACAATGGAAAGTCATCTGAAATCGACTGTGACGGTGTCTTATTTACCGGCAGATTTGTTCCCGAATCAAGCCTGGCCCGCATGGGCGGCCTGGCCCTGGATAAAAACAGCGGCTGCCCTCTGGTTAATGCAGACGGACGCTGCTCCGACCCTGCCTATTACGCGGCCGGCAACCTGGTACACCATCCGGTGACAATGGCCGGTAAATGTTACCAAAAGGGCCGAATCATAGCCCGGCGGATATATAGAGATCTTGATCATGTGAATGGTAAGCCTGCATAAATCAGTGCCACCAACGAACGGCGGTTTCCACAAATAAGGAGGCCCCATTACTTACTGTTACCACCCCATCAACGTAAAGGAGGACGAATATATGAGTGCGAAAAAAAATCATCCGGACAGTCAGAAGCAAACGCAGACCGTTCAACACACAATGACTCGACGTTCCATCTTGAAAAAGGGTGCGCTGGGAGCCGCTGTCCTGGCCACTGCCAGTATCGGCCCCTGGGTCAGGACATCAAAATCCGCACAACTTGAACTTCGCTGGTTAGGCTGGGAGCATTACAATGTCAAACACCTGACCTCGGAATTTGAAAAAAAATATGGTTGCAAGGTGAGCGCCGGTTTTTTTGACGGCAACTCGGAATGTTACAACAAACTGCGGGCAGGCGGCACCAAGGATTTTGATCTTTTCATGGCCGACGGATTCTGGCCCCGCCTCTATTTCAAACAGGGTTTGAGCCAACCGACCGACTATAACAAACTGCCCAATATCAAGGGGTGCTTCCCTTCTTTTCTGCCGCCGAACTATAACCTGCTCAAGGAAGAAAACGGATCGCACATGGTGGCCGCCCCCAACTGCTGGGGTGGATACGGAATTTCTTATAATAAAGATAAAATGGCCAAAGAAGATGCTGAAACCATCTACTGTCTCTTTAATCCCAAGTTCAAGGGTCACCTTTCCACAAGCGCCCGCTTTGAAGAAAATATCGCCCTGGCAGGCATCCTTGTCTGTTATCGCATGGGTACCATTAACAAGCCACGGCCCGACGGTAAGTCCTTCAATCCCTATGTCCTTACGGACGCAGAGCTTGCCGAATGCAAAAAACTGCTTATCCAACAAAAGCCGCTGCTGGTAACCCGCTGGAATGATGAAGATACCCTGGAGAGGCTGTTCCGGGCACAGGTTGTCTGGGCATCTCCGGAATGGTCAGGCATCTACAGGAGAATTGAATTTGACCGGCTGGACGGCAAAAGCAAACTCAATTTTGAGCATGTACTCAAGCCCAAAGAAGGTGGTCTCGGCTGGGTCGACACCTGGGGAATCACCGCCGGGGTCAAGGACAGCGAAAAATTAGAGCTTTGCCATAAGTGGATAAACTTTCGCCTGAAAAAAGAAAACATGGTCTACGTGGCCAAAGATATCGGCTGGGCTCCGACGGTCGACGTGCGCGACATGCTGCCTGAGCGTTATGTGCGCACTCTCTTTCTCAATCAAACCGACAGCATTAAAGACCTGTATCAGTTCGATGCCCCTTCTTCGCCGGAAAAATGGGAAAGGATCTGGTCCGAGGTTGAAGCAGCCTGAGTCGACACTACCACCTGAATTAAGTGAGTTAGATACGATCATGCCAGGGGGTTGCAGATAACATCCAGGCTGAAACAAACCAGGAGCCGACCGATATGCCGCACATTGGTCGGCCCTTGCCAATTTATTTGATTTTTTCTACAATTTTTTTCTACAAAAACATGCAGACATCACACGCTCTCCAGCTCGTCGAAGTTGAAAAACAGTTCGGCGACGTCCGTGCCGTTGACAATGTAAGCCTTGAGGTCGAAAAAGGCGAATTTTTTGCCCTGCTCGGCCCAAGCGGCTCCGGCAAAACCACGTTACTCCGCATTATTGCCGGGCTGGAATCAGCCGGCAAAGGCTCGGTATTTATCGGCGGTAAAAACGTCACTAAAAAACCGCCCTATGCCCGTGGTATCGGCATGGTTTTCCAGGATTTCCTCCTCTTTCCCCACAAGACCGTGGGAGAAAACATCGCCTTTCCCCTGAAGATGCAGAAAATGGAAAAAAACAGGCAGAAAGAACAGCTTGCCTGGGTGCTTGACCTGGTACGGATGCGGGGATATGAAGACCGCTTCCCCAACCAGCTCTCCGGCGGCCAGAAACAGCGGGTTGCCCTTGCCCGCGGCCTTGTCGCCAGACCGGACATCCTGCTCCTTGATGAACCATTGGCCAATCTGGATCGGGAACTTCGTAAAGAAATGGAAGTAGAAATGAGAAGATTTCAGGCGGAAATCGATATCCCCTTTGTCTACGTCACCCACAACCAGGAAGAGGCATTAACCCTGAGCAACCGGGTAGCGGTCATGAAAGATGGTCATTTTGAGCAGGTCGGAGACAAGCTGGAACTCTATGATGAACCGGAGACCGCCTTTGTCGCCTCGTTTCTTGGTTTAAACAATACCATCATCGGCAAGGTAATCCGACAGGAAAACGATTTTTCCTTTGTTGACTGGAAGGGCATTAAACTGAAAATGGTGACACCGGAAAATGTAACAGTTGGGGATGAAATAGAATATTATCTCCGAAGTGAAAAAATGCATATCAACCCCCTGGGAAAAACAGCGCCGATTGATGGAAGTATTGTCCTGCCCGGTCGTTTGCGCGACATCATATTTAAAGGCCAATATTCCGATTATTTCGTTATTCTTGGGAACAATGAGGAAATGGTCATCAGTGACGTGCCGGATATCCCGTCCATGCCGACAGGCGCCAAGGTTGAGGTCTCCTGGCTGCCGGCTGCCGGCTTCTCATTTGCCGCACAAGGGAGAGTCTGACCATGGGCGCAAAACAATTTCTTCGCTCAAGAGAGGCCAAGGCCCTGGCTTTCAGTCTGCCCGGGGCGCTGTTTATTATCTTTTTCCTCTTTCTCCCCCTGGCCACCATTGTGATTTACAGCTTCTGGCGTACGGAAAGCTATACCATGATCGCTGACTGGAACCTGAACAACTACCTGACCATCCTGACAACCAGGACTTACCTTACCTTTCTTTTGCGCTCACTGGTCATGTCCCTGTCCGTCTCTTTCATCAGTCTGGTCTACTCCTGGCCGGTAGCCTATTTT
>JALSNT010000202.1 GCA_026986885.1 Desulfobulbaceae bacterium | reverse complement strand
GCGGTCATGGCCGTACCCGCCCATGACCAGCGTGATTTTGAATTTGCCCGTAAATATAATCTGCCCATAAAACCGGTGGTGCAGCCCGATGGCGTTTCCCTAACCGCCGACACCATGGAACAGGCATCGGAGGAAGCCGGAATACTTGTTGATTCCGGCAGCTTTACCGGCATGGATTCGGAAAAGGCCAAAAAGGCCATCATCGACCATGCCGCCCGGCAGGGATTCGGCAAAGCGCATATTACCTATCGACTGCGGGACTGGGGCATCTCAAGGCAACGGTACTGGGGAGCGCCCATACCCGTTATTCACTGCCCTGCATGCGGAATGCAACCGGTTCCGGAAGATGAGCTGCCGGTAGTGCTACCGGGCGCCGACAATCCGGACGGACCGCATGCCCCCCTGCACCAGCAGGAAGATTTCATCAATACCACCTGTCCGCAGTGTGGCGGCAGCGCTTGCCGGGAAACCGATACAATGGATACCTTTGTTGAGTCTTCCTGGTATTTTGCCAGATATACAAGCCCACGCAACGAGCACGCACCCATTGACCGGGAAAAAGCAGCCTACTGGCTGCCCGTTGATCAGTATATCGGCGGGGTCGAGCATGCCATCCTCCATCTCCTGTATTCCCGTTTTTTTACCAGAGTACTGCGGGATCTCGGCTACCTGACCATTGACGAACCCTTCAGCAACCTGCTTACCCAGGGCATGGTCATTAAAGACGGTGCCAAGATGTCAAAATCCAAGGGTAATGTGGTTGACCCAAGCGACCTTATTGACCAATACGGGGCCGATACCACCAGACTGTTTTCCCTGTTCGCAGCACCGCCCCAGCGCGATCTGGAATGGAATGCCCAGGGCGTGGAAGGCTCTTCCCGCTTCCTCAACCGCGTCTACCGGCTGATCATCAAACATAAAGCCTGTTTTTCAGCAACCATGCCCGGTGACTTTTCCTCCCCGGCAGCCGCTGATGCCCCTCTGTACCGAAAAACACACCAGACCATTGGTCGGGTGACCGATTCCATTGAAAATAATTTTCATTTCAACACCGCGATCTCAGCCGTTATGGAACTGGTCAATCAAATCAATACTCTAACTGCAAAAGAGTCCGAGGGAACCCCTGCACCGGCTGTATTAAAATTTGCCCTGGAAACCTGTCTGCTGCTGCTTTTTCCCATGGTACCGCATTTTTGTGAAGAGATGTGGGAGATTACCGGTCACCAAACCGTACTGGATCGTACGCCCTGGCCGGAGTTTGATTCCAGGGCGGCCAGTGAACAGCAAGTAACAATCGTTGTTCAGGTCAACGGAAAGGTTCGCTCTCGAATGCAGGCGGCCGCCGACATTAAAAATCAGGAGATGGAAGAGCTTGCCCTTGCCGATAAAAGGATCTGTGGTTTCCTTAAAGGGAAAAAGCCGAAAAAAATTATTGTGGTAAAAGGGAAACTGGTTAATATTGTCGTTTGAGGTTAAAGGTCGGAGTGCCTCTTTCTGCAAATAGTTAGGGAAAAATACTCTGTTTTGCACCTGAATTCAGGTTGCAGTTTATTCATGTATGGAGACTATCTGTGAAAAAAAATGTTTGCTGCCTGGTCCTGCTTTTCTCCATGTCTCTTCTCCTTGGAGGATGCGGGTATTACTTCCCCAGTGTGTATGATGGACCCGCCAGGACGATCTACATGCCGGAATGGAAGAACAAAACCAACAAACTTGGAATTGACATAACGCTGTATAAGACCCTGTCCGGATGGTTTCAAAAGTCGCAAGCAATCATCCTGACCAAGAATAAAGACAAGGCGGATCTGATCCTGGCCGGTGAAATAGTTTCCATAGACCTGCCGTCCATTTCCTGGGGTGGTGACCGGGTAACCACTGACGTTAAAATTAAATTAGGCGTACGCTATATTCTCAAGGATCTAAAAACAGGAAAGGTACTCTGGGAGGTGCCCAACGAATTGTGGACAGAGGATTATCCTTCACAAACCCTGAGTAGTGCTGCGGAAAACAAGGCGCTTACTACGATCATCGATGATCTTTCGGAACGGATATATCTCGGGACTCTGAACAAACTCCGCCGGCAGAATATGTCGCCGACTCCCTAAAATGTATCTGTGTTAACCGGTAATGACATAAAAAGGGGGCCGCACATGCATGTGCGGCCCCCTTTTTATATGTTGCCTGAATTCAGGTGTTGCTTTTTTGTTTCTTTTTCTGCTCAGACAATTATTTCCTTTACCGCCGCCGCAATGGATGCGGCATCAAGTCCCTGGGAGGCATACAGTTCTGAAGGTTTACCTGAAGACCCGTATTGCCGGACACCCAATCTTCGTAACGGTACGTTTATCCCCTTATCCATGAGGACAAGGGCAACACTTGCGCCCAACCCTGTCTGGACATGATGATCCTCTACCGTTACCAGCCCACCGGTCCCAGCAGCTTCAACAATGGCCTCAACGTCCAGGGGCAGCAGTGATGCCATATTCAGCAGAGCAACGGCAAGCCCCTGATCTTTAAGATCCTGCCAGGCCTCAATGCAGGCTGGAGTGACCGCACCATAGGTAATAATAGCCGCATCGGTACCGCGTCGCAGCCAATCCCCTTTTCCCGGGGTAAAGACATAGTCGGTATCAAAAAAAGGTTTTCCCGCTTCCGTCAGGATGATAGGTGTTTTTGACCGGCCCATGCCGACAAAATGATTACCGGATTCTGTGGCTATGTAACGAATTATGCGGTCCGTCTGATTGGGATCAGCGGGCATGAAAACAGAAAAGCGATAGAAATTTTTAAACAGTCCCAGATAATCTATACACTGATGGGTCGGCCCATCTTCACCAACATCAAGGCCGACATGGGTGGCGACTATCTTGACATTGGTGTGATTGAAATCATTAAGCCGATTCTGATTGTACACCTCGGAAACCGCAAAGACACCGAAGGTTGAAAAAAAGGTGACAAGATTCTCGCAACTCATGGCACCGCTCATGCCTGCGGCATGATGCTCCTGAATTCCCGCCTCGAAATAGCCGGCAGGACTATGTTTATGGAAAGCGCCCATTTTGACCGATCCTTCCAGATCACAGGAAACACCCGTAATTACCGGTGGCTGCCCCTCGACGTTATTGGCCTCGGCCAGGCCAAGTAACGCATTACCGTAGGCCGAGCGATTATCGGTCGCGGCATCATAGAGAATGGGCTTCCCGGGATTGACTTTCGGGTAATCGGTTGTCGGCTCCATAATGGTGTTCTTGCGAACCGGCTGTTTTCGTTTCTCCTGCCACTGGGCAAAACTGTTTTCAAACCCGAGTTCGGCAAGTCCATCAGCGAGCAGTTCCGGACTTAAGGGAGAACCATGGTATTTGGCCTGGTTTTCCATGAAGGAAATCCCCTTACCCATGACAGTACGGGCAAGAATCATGATGGGAACTCCGCCGGTGTTCAGGTAAGCGGTCTTCAGAGCCAGGAAAATATCATTATAATCGTGACCGTCGATGCGAAGCACTTTCCAGCCCAACGCCTCATATAAGCGGCCTATCGACTGCGGCATCACCTCCTCGGTGCTGCCACAGATCTGCAGGTGGTTGCGATCAACGACAATGGTCAGGTTGTCGAGTTTATACTTATGGGCGTAACGGACGGCTTCACTGATCTGTCCTTTTTGATGCTCGCCATCACCCATAAGACAAAACACCCTGTTATCCTGCTGCTTTACCTTAAATGCCTGCGCCATACCAACGGCAACGCTCATACCCTGGCCAAGGTTACCCGTATCCCATTCAACACCGGGGACAACGGATTCCACATGACCGGGAAATCCGGAGCCGGTACGACGAAAACCTGAAAGAAAATCATCCTCGGTAAAATAACCATATTCAGCCAGGACGGAATATACGCCGGGAGATATATGGCCGATACTCTGGACTAATCGATCACGACCCTGCCAGCGCGGATTTTCCGGATCGTGTCGCATCATGCCATAGACCGTCAATAAGAAATCCAGTGATGACAATGAGCCCCCCGGGTGACCGGAAGCGGCAAGGGAAGTGGACAACAAAATACGACGGGCGCACTGTCTGCGCATTTCCTGCAGGGTGGAAATCTGTCCTTCGGAAAGGCTGTCCTGCTGTACATCAATTTTCAGGGTCATAAGAAACTCCGTGGCTTACGATCTGCATGGACGGAAAAAATAAAATATCTGCTTGCAGAAAGTACAATACAATGAAATAGTGACTGTTCTGGAAAATGGGTCATGATTACGACAAGGCGTAAACATCGTTGACAAACGGGCTGAACAACATCGGTTTCAGATTATTTTTCAATATTCGATTAATGGATTCTTATAATACAATGGCCGATAAACTCAACAGTAAAATCCCGGCAGCTGCCGGAACAGGTATACCGCCGACACCATGCCTCTGACCTCATTACTGGCCGTCAACCAATCTGTTCTCGCACCGCTTGCCGGTTATACCGACTTACCCTTTCGCCTGCTTTGCCGGGAACTTGGTGCGGGAATCTGTTTTACGGAAATGATAAGCAGCCATGGCCTGGTTTACGGACAACAAAAGACCAGGGCCCTTTTACAGACGTGTCCGGACGACCGTCCCCTTGGAGTGCAGCTTTTCGGGTCAAATCCGGAGGTAATGGCGGCGGCGGCGGAATTGATCCCTCGGGATTCTGCGGATTTCATTGACATCAATATGGGCTGTCCGGTACGCAAGGTAACAAAAAAAGGGGCGGGAGCAGCCCTGATGGGCGATCCGACTCTTGCGGCAACAATAATTAAACAGGTTGTCGCCCGCTCCCCTCTGCCGGTAACGGTTAAATGTCGAAGCGGTCTGGACGACGGCAACATCACGGCTCCCCTGTTTGCCAGGATGGTGGAAGATGCCGGGGCCTCGGCAATCACCGTCCATGGCCGGACATGGCAGCAGGGATTTGCCGGCACGGCCGACCGACAGGTTATAAGGAGAGTACGGCAGGCGGTCACCATACCGGTCATAGGCAACGGTGATATTCTGCACGGTTCAGACATCCGGGCAATGCTTGCCGAAACAGGATGCGCCGGTGTAATGATCGGTCGCGGCGCCCTCGGCAATCCCTGGATTTTTTCAGACAAGGGAACCCCCCGTACCCTTGCGGGGAGAATACCTGTTATCAAACGCCATTTGCAACTGGCTGACAAGCACCTTGATGTTGACAAGATGCTCTTTCGTCTGAAAAATCATGTCGGCAGGTATTTCAGTGAACTTGCAGGGGCAAGTAAAATCCGCCGGCAGATCATGGAACAGCCTTCGTTTACCTCGTTGACGGCTTTTATCTGTAACCTGCAGGCACCTTATTAAAACAGATAATTTTGCCATCGATCAATCCGGCCGGTTTCAATGGGGTACAATACAAAAAAGTGATAAATAAGCATGTGTACCCTGCGGTGATTTCGTGATTGAAATTGAATATCGAATGTCGAACAAGGAATGTCGATTTGAAGAAGGAAAAGAAAAAATATGATCTGGAAGATCGTTTAATTGATTTTGCGGTACGAGTTATTACTACAGCTGAATCATTACCAAAGAGTAAAGCCGGCAACCATTTTGCAGGGCAACTCATTCGAAGCGGGACATCATCCGCACCTAATTATGGTGAAGCTCAAAGTGCAGAATCACGAGCTGATTTTATCCACAAAATGAAGGTTTCTCTTAAGGAACCACGAGAAACTCTTGTATGGTTAAAAATGATTAAGAGGGCAAAGTTCATTGAGCCATCATCAAAAATAGAACCATTGCTTGATGAAAACAATCAGTTGATATCTATTTTTGTGGCCGGCCTGTAAACGGCCAGGGAGAAGAAAACTTCGTAATTCGATATTCCCTGTTCGATATTCGACATTCAACTTAACTCGTCAAATCAATAACATGTAGAATTTTTGCTATTGTCACTTTTTTATATTGCACCCGTTTCAATGAACTGTTTTGGGTGTTTGCAACAGGCCGCGGTTTTTCTCCACCTCTTTAAATAAACGCACCGACAGCGATTGGGCGTCGGTCAATTCCTGCCAGTTCATCTTGAGCATCAGATTATTTCGTGCCGCCATGGCAACTCCATTTCCTTTGCTTGCTGCCAGGCTATACCAGGCGTAGGCCTTGACACGGTCTATCCCGGTGCCGAGGCCACGGGCATACATCAAACCGACATTACTCTGGGACACCCCGTCACCTGCAAGCGCAGCCTTTTTATAGAGCTGCAGAGCATGCGCGTAATCTTTTTTGCCGGTTAAGCCGTTATAATACATAAAGGCCAGATTTTTCATGGCCGTTAAATCGCCCTGGTTTGCGGCTTGTTTAAGATATTTCTCGGCTTCCTTATAATTTTGCGGAACCCCACGGCCCTGCAGATACATTGTACCGATAATGGAAAGCGATTCAGGGCTGGAAACGCCTTGATCCGCAGCCTTAAGCAACCATATAAAGGCCCGGCTGTGATCAGGGTCGGTCCCCTGCCCCTTATAAAACATACCACCGACAACGAACTGGGCGCTTGCATTCCCCTGTTTGGCCATTTGCAGGTATAGACGCAGGGCTTTTGCATAATTGACCGGTTGGCCTATCCCGTTATAAAACCGGTAGGCCCGGGCCATCAAGGGAGAAAAATTATCGATGGTTGCAGGGTATACTGCTGCTGAATGCAGGAGAACGGCAAGGAGAAAAAATAAAAAAAACAGATAACGCTTTACGGGTGAAAAACGTGCCTGTTGACATGTCGATTGCCAATGTACGTTTGTAAATGGGATGAATCCCGATCCAGTCAAGAGTACTCCTTTACAATCAGATAAAAAGCCAACTGAACAGCATGCCATGGCAGCACAACAGGTAAAGATAGACTCCGAACGAGGCAACAGAAGATATAAGAGTGGTCAACCGCGGTTTTGCACACCACAGGCGGAAATTAGACTGTCATCTATCCTCTGTAACGGATAAAAAAAGGGGAATTGACGCCACCGGCGTCAATTCCCCACCCAGAGCATGGTCGGAACGAGAGGATTTGAACCTCCGATCTCTTGACCCCCAGTCAAGCGCCTTACCAGGCTAGGCCACGTTCCGATCATATTTTCAATACCTGTTATCAGGCAGTAGCTCTCGCCAGCTGTTATCCTGAAATATTTATGGTATTATCTTGTTACAACCTTTTTATTATACAACCCACTTATTTTATTGCCATTAAGCTAACATCTTCAATCTGTGTCTGTCAACCTTTTGTTCGGCAGGGACTTTTGTTCTGCAGCGAGCTACTTCTTTGCCGTTACCCTTTGCAAAATAGCATGCAGCTCGTTCTTGATAAGCCCCAGTTTATCCTGCGTATTCTTCCCGTTATCTGCTGAACGATGGCCATGATCAGCAACAGATGTCACACCCGCACCGACTGATAACTTAGCCCCTTTCAGCACTTTCCGGGCCCCGGAAATGGTATAGCCATCCTCATGCAGCAGTTTTTTAATTGCCAGCAGATAGCGAACGTCGTTTTGTCTGTAAAGCCGTTGTCTTGACTTTGCACGATGTGGATGAATGCCGGGGAATTCAGTCTCCCAATAGCGCAGCACATGGGTATCAACGCCAACTATTCTGCTGACCTCACCAATACGAAAATACTTTTTATCGGGAATATGCTCCGCCTGCGCAGAAGTCTTTTCCACGTATATCTTGACCCTCAAGCAAATAACTTGCCGGTGTGTCTATCGGCATCGATCAACTGTTAAGCTGCTCCCGTAAACGTTTGCTCGGCCGAAAAGAGACCATTTTTCTTTTAGTAATGGTCATGGATTCACCGGTTCTGGGATTACGACCACGGCGCGGCGCCTTATCCCGGACAGTCAAAGTACCAAACTGAACAAGTTTAATGGATTCACCGGAAATAAGAGTATCTTTCATAACAGCAAATATTTTATCCACAAGCTCGGATCCATTTCGCTGGGAAACACCAAGTGTGTCATTAATTGCAGAGGCCAGTTCTTTACGGGTTACGTTTTTTTTCTTCATTTTTTTTGTCATCTATTCTGTTCCTTGACGGTATCGACCACCATATTCGGTCATTAAATACTGTACAATTTTTTCATGAATTTTGTCAACGGTCGTATCGTCAAGCGTCTTTTCAGTTGATCTATACGCCACTGACAAGGCAACGGACTTCATGCCTTTCTCTATGGGTTTGCCGCTGTACACATCAAAAATATCTACGGATTCAACCAGCTCCGACCGTTGACTCCTTATGGCGGCCAGCAGATCACCAGCAGGCAACTGCTCCGGAACCAGCAGGGCAATATCCCTTTTCATCATCGGATATCTGGGAATAGGCGTAAACCTTTTACCGGATCTGGGTAATGTCCCAAGAAGATGTAAGTTACATTCAAGAAAGTAGACCGGTTGCTTTATCCCCATATTACGTAAAACTTCTTCATGTACCTGGCCGATACCGGCGATTTCCTTCTCACCGCCGATCAGAGTCAGGGCCGAGCCAGGTTGAATATACGGTTGTTCACCTTCATTTTCGACACCGGGTACAATAGAAATATTGCGGCCACTTATGCCAAGCGTATCAATGATGGCTTCCAGCAGACCTTTTATATCAAAAATGTCGCTCTCCATTCCTGAAAAATGAATTGGAGATGCACCTGGGTACCGGGATCCGGTACAGACTGCGCAGAGCATATAATTTTCATCCGGTTGCTCTCCAGGCGTGCGCTGTACGAAGACCTTGCCGACTTCAAAAAGCCGTAAATCAGGTTGTTGATAGTTGATATTCCGACTGACATTTTCGAGAAGACCGGGAAGCAGCATGGACCGCATTACCCCCTGTTCTTCCGTGAGAGGATTCAGCAGTCGGGTCAATCGGCGTCGGGGATCGTCAGGGTGCAGGCGCATAAGATCAAGATGCTTTTCATCAACAAAGCTGTAGTTGATGGCCTCAAAAAAACCCTGGCCAAGAGCAACTCCGGAAACTGTTTTTCGAAGCTCACGCAGTGCATCCCGCACAGGATAATCCATTTTGATTAACGGCATGGTAGTCGGGATTTCATTATAACCGACAAGACGAGCGATCTCTTCCACCAGATCAATTTCGCGTTCTATATCCGGACGAAAACTCGGCACTTCCACCAGCAGATTTTCCTCATCTGCGGGGACGACAGGGAATTCAATTGCCCGCAGATAGGCGGCAATTTGATCGGTGGATAATTCCATGCCGAGGAGACTGCAGACCCTGGCAGGCCGTAATCTAATATTTCGCAATTTTTTTCTTCCCGGATATTCATCAATACCTCCGGCACAGACCTCGGCACCGGCAAGTTCGACCATCAAACCAACGGCCCGCTCCATGGCCACCGGAGCAATGTTGGGATCAACTCCCCTCTCAAATCTATAGGAAGCTTCCGACGGCAGATTGAGACGGCGGGCCGTCCGCCGAATGGAAACAGGATCAAAACAGGCTGATTCAAGCAGGATTTCAGTAGTAGCGGCCGTGACTTCCGAATCCAGTCCGCCCATAACTCCTGCCACTGCTACCGGTCCCTCACCGTCACAGATCATCAACATATCAGGCGCCAGGCTGCGTCTGCTGCCGTCCAGGGTACACAATTCTTTTTCATGTGCATGCGGACAACGAACAATTATTTTTCCCTGCCTGAGCTTTTTAAAATCGAAGGCATGCAGGGGTTGCCCTAATTCCAGCATAACAAAATTAGTAATATCAACAATATTGTTGATAGGCCGCATACCCACTGCCAGGAGCTGCCTTTGCAGCCACTGGGGAGAAGGACCGATGGTAACATTGGTCAGCCGACGGGCTGTGTATCGCGGGCAAAGCGCAGGTTCTTCAATGGTGACGGAAAAGTCGTTGGTTCCGGTCAAGGCAGGAACCTCCTGAACCGGAAGAACAAGTTTTTGCCCGGTAAAACCGGCAACTTCTCTGGCAATACCAAGGACAGAGGCGCAATCGGGTCGATTCGGAGTTAAATCCACTTCAATCATGGTATCACTCACCAGACCAAGGGCGGTATCCAGCGGCATGCCGGCGGCCAGAGAACTATCAAGTTCCATAATTCCACTGTGATCTTCACTCAAGCCCAGTTCCCGGGCGGAACATAACATACCAAGTGAGTCTTCCCCACGGACCCTGGCTTTTTTGATTTTCATTCCGCCCGGCAAACGGACACCGGGCAGAGCAAGGGCCGTCACCATTCCCTGCCGCACATTAGGCGCCCCACAGACAATCTGGATGGTATCTGCACCCGTATTCACCTGACAAAGACTCAGGCGATCACCATTGGGATGTTTTTGAACAGACTTAACCACAGCCGTAATAATTTGCTCAAGCCCCTGATAAAGCGGAGTTACTGCATCCACCTCAAGGCCGAGCATTGTGAGTTTTTCAGCAAGTGGTTGCGGCGGGATATCTTCAAGAGAGACAAAAGTGGAAAGCCAGCTGAGTGTAAATTTCATGAAAGTTACCCGGCAATTAGACAAACAGGAAAGAAAATGACAAGATTATATCCTGACAAACTCATAAAAAATCAAAAGCAACCAATTAGATGGCTAAGTAAAAAATCTAAGAAAAAAATAGATATACAGGTATTTGCCGACCAGGAATAATAGTGGGTCGATATCGAATTACACCTGTACATTCAATCTGTTATGAAATAAGTCGACATACAGGAAGCAGTAAAATTAAATTCGCATGACACCGGCATGCATTATACCTCCCGATGGTGAACAAGGCCTTAAAACTGGGAGAGGAAACGGATATCATTCTCGTAGTAAAGACGGATATCATTAATACCATATTTAAGCATGGCGATTCGTTCAACGCCGAGGCCAAAGGCAAATCCTGAATATTCATCAGGATCATAGCCGACCATTTTCATGACTTCGGGATCAATAAGACCTGCGCCTAAAATCTCTATCCAGCCGGTCCGTTTACAGACCCGGCATCCCTTGCCGCCGCATATCACGCAGGCAATATCAACCTCGGCACTGGGTTCGGTAAAGGGGAAAAAACTGGGTCTGAAGCGAACGGCCAGATCATCGGAGAACATCTTGTGCAGAAAACTGGTCAATACCCCTTTTAAATCAGCAAAAGAAACCTGACGATCGACAAGAAATCCCTCTACCTGGACGAACATCGGGGTATGGGTGATATCGGAATCACAGCGATACACCTTGCCTGGGGCGATATAGCGAAGAGGGGGCTCCTGTTTTTCCATAATCCTTGCCTGCATCGGCGAGGTATGGGTCCTCAGCAGGATTGAATCGGAGACATAAAAGGTATCATGCATATCCCGGGCCGGATGATGCTTTGGGATATTTAAGGCTTCAAAATTGTAATGATCCGTCTCAACATCAGGCCCCTCGGCAACAGCAAATCCAAGTCCTTCAAAGATGGAACAAATCTCCTCCATAACCTGGGTGACAGGATGGAGTTTACCAGGCGGTATCCGACGTCCCGGCAGGCTGAGGTCCAGGTCTTCCGCCCCTTTTCCACCGGCATGCTTTTCGGTCAGTTCCTTTTTTTTCTGCTCAAAGAGTGAGGTGATCTCTTTTTTGACCTCATTGGCAAGCCGACCGAGTCTGGGTCGTTCCTCTTTGGGAACATCTGCCAATCCGCGCATAACAGTGGTCAGCGTACCGCCTTTTCGACCAAGAAAACGAACCCGAAAAGGTTCCAGTTCCGCAGCGTCGGATATTTCGGCAAGGGCCGAAAGTGCTTCTTCCTTCAGCCTGATTAGTTCCTGTTTCATGATCCCAATCAGGCTGAGGCCACACCAGTGGTTTTCACAACTTCTGTAAAGGCTTTGGGATCAACAATGGCAAGATTGGAAAGAACTTTACGATCGAGTTCAATATTTGCCTTTTTCAACCCGCCGATCAAACGCGAATAATTCGTTCCATTGCTTTTGGCTGCTGCACTGAGGCGCGCGATCCACAGCCGACGAAAAGTTCGTTTTTTTGTACGGCGATCACGATAGCTGTAACAAAGGGCGCGATCAACGGCCTCGGCGGCCGTTCTAAAAAGACGACTTTTTCCACCCCTGTATCCCCTGGCCTGCTTTAAAATTTTGTTTCTTCGGCGGCGTGCTTTAAATCCGCGTGTTACGCGTGGCATAACAATCTCCGTAAATATAAATCATTCTTAAAATAAAAGACGATGAACTCGTAATAAAGGCTTATGCCTGAATATAAGGCAACATTCGCTTGACCGCCTTAAGATTGGAAGCATCAATAAGCCCGGATTTGCGTAGATTTCGTTTTCTCTTGGTAGATTTTTTAGTCAAAATATGGGAGGAGAAAGCCTTGTTCCTGCGGATTTTACCGGAACCGGTTGCTTTAAACCGTTTGGCGGCCCCTCTGTTGGTTTTCATTTTCGGCATAATTATACTCCTTGCTGAGGCAGCCTCTATCCTGCTGCGGTCTTGTTTTCTTTCATTATTGTATGGCCAGGGTCCTCGGTATCCGTCCGGAAGGACAGGCACCATGCGGGATCCTCTTTGAAAAGCACAGGGATTATCCCGACAAGTTAAAACCTTAAATTGAACGTTTTGCCCAATTTGAGGTACAACAATCAGGCCTTCGGCCCAACAAACATCACCAGTTGCCGACCTTCCATCCTCGGCTCCTGCAGAATAACACAATGATCACGCAAATTATCAGCTATCTTATTAATGGCAGTGAGGCCGACGGTCTGGGCATAAATAATTTCACGCCCACGAAAACGCATGGTTACTTTAACCTTATTATTCTGATCTAAAAATTTTCTAATCTTCTTAATCTTAAAGTTCAGATCATGCTCTTCGGTTTTGGGACGAAATTTTATTTCCTTTGTTTCGACCGTCGTTTGCTTCTTCCTGGCTTCCTGCTGCTTTTTTTTCAGCTCGTAGCGATATTTATCGAAATTCATCAGGCGACATACCGGAGGATCGGCCTTGCCGGACACCTCGACCAGATCAAGCCCCTGATCATCGGCCATCCGTTGGGCTTCCCTTGTGTCAAGCACCCCAATCTGTTCGCCTTCGGCACTAACCAGCCGCACCTCGGGATAGGTGATGGCCTCATTGGTTTTTACTCGAATTTCCTGTTGCTGCGGTTTGTATCTTCCCCGACGTTTGATGTTCCTTCCTCCCTGTTAATTTTTAATTCGTAGCGGACGGGGCAAGCATCCTGTTTTCACCTGGATTCAGGTTGCACGCAACTGTCCGTCCTTTTTCAATCCATCTCCTTTCCCGTTACCTCCGCGCACTCGGCGGCAACCATATCGGCAAATTCACCAGGGGTCATGGGCGGCAGGTTTTCTCCATTCTTTTTTCGAACGGTCACCGTGCCGTTTTCCCTTTCCCGCTCACCGATAATCAGCATATAAGGCACCTTCATTATCTGCGCTTCACGGATTTTATAATTAAGCTTTTCGTTTCTCAAATCCTTCTCTACCCGAACGCCCCTTTTACGAAGCTGCTCATAAATCCGGCAGCCATACTCGGCCTGGTCATCGGTGATATTAAGAATACGAGCCTGTTCCGGGGCCATCCACAGGGGGAAACTGCCCGCATAATGCTCAATCAGCACACCGATAAAACGTTCAAGCGACCCCATCAATGCCCGATGTATCATTATCGGCTGATGCTGCGCTCCGTCTTTACCCGTGTAGGTTACATTAAAACGC
>JALSNT010000201.1 GCA_026986885.1 Desulfobulbaceae bacterium | reverse complement strand
CAGTCGTTCAACATTTACGTAGTTTCACCCCTTCGTCATTTGCGAAGTTTGTCAGTCGGAAATCCAATGCGCATCTTGTGGCAACGCCTATAACTGGATCCCCGAATACTACCTCGGGGATGACGAAAAATGATGTCGTCATTTCCGCGGCATGCCCTCTTTCGTCATTCCCGAAGTCTATTGGTCGGGAATCTAATCGCACAACCTGTGACCGGGTGGGTATCTTTTACCCCCCCCGCCCTGACATCAGCAGACAAAAATACAACATGAAACCGGCACAAATATCCTCTTTACCGTGATCCCTTCCGGAACAGAATGGTTTTAACCGTACGGAACACAATCAGGATATCTATAAAAATAGACATATTCTTAATATAATACAGATCATATTCCAATTTGCGCAACGCATCCTCTTCCGAGGCGCCGTACGGATAACAGACCTGGGCCCATCCGGTTATTCCCGGTTTTACAGCATGACGCAGAGAATAATAGGGAATAACATTGGTTAACTTGTCTACGAATACCGGCCGCTCCGGCCGGGGACCGACAAAACTCATCTCTCCCCTGAGGACATTCCACATCTGGGGAATCTCATCAATCCTGGTTTTGCGAATAAAAGCACCGACCCTTGTCACCCGGGGATCATTTTCCATAGCCCAGACCGCGCCGTTTTTCTCAGCATCCTGACGCATGGAACGAAATTTTATAACCTTAAAGGAATTTCCCCTTTCCCCTACCCGCTCCTGGCAGTAAAAAATCGGGCCGGGTGATTCCAACTTGATCAACAACGCTGCCGGCAGGGTAACGGGCAGCGAGACAAGAAGGCCGGAGATGGACAACAGAAAATCCATTATGCGCTTTATGACGACACGAATTTTTCCGGCCTTGAATCCTTCCGAAAAAATAAGCCAGCCCGGTTTTACTTTCTCCACCAGAATTTTTCCGGTAACCGCCTCATAAAAAGTAATGCCCTCATCAATTTCCACTCCCTGTAATTTACACCGCAACAGGTCTCTGACAGGCATAGTTCCGCGCCGGTCATCCAGGGCTATAATGATACGTCCTACCTCAAGGGCAAGACAGTGCTCCACAAGAGACGACGAGTCTGCCAGCAGCGGCGCATTATTGGGATTATGCTCCGGCTCTGTTTGCCCGACGAATGCGGCGATTCTATAACCGGAATCCTTTTTATCCTCAATTTCCCGGGCAATGTCGGCGGCCAGGGTACCGGTTCCAATAATGAGAACCGGCTGTGAAAAAAGCCGTTCGTTCAAAATTCTGAAATAGAGCAGCCGCCACAGGATGATAGCACAACAGATAATGAAATAGCTGGTCCAGAAAATTCGCGTAGATATTACCACCTGCGGCATAAAATAATATATGCCGGCCAGGATAATACAGCCGATGCCGAATGCCTGCATAATCCGGCTGAACCAGTCTGCAAGCTCGGTATTGATGACACTGAGGTCATACAGATCAAAAAAATACAGACAAACCTGAAAAACAACGGTTACGATCAGAGCTCGCACTGCATCCGGAAAACAGTCGATACGGTAAATACCCCACCCGGTGAACAGCACATAGACCAGGTTGATTGTTAAAAAAATAAGCAACCCCTCGCCCAAAACAAAAAGGACGTTACGAACCGGGTAATATTTTTTCAGCAAATTCAACATATTAACTTTCTCTCCCCATCATCACCCGGGTGTTTGCGAGCTGTTGGGGAACATCCGTGTTGAAATGGCGAATATAGGAATCATACAATATCATTGTTGAAAGAATACCGACAAAGGCCATATTTTCCCGAAATCCCTGGCGGCTTTTTTTACGACATTTCATCAGCAAACGCGCCACGGCCTTTGGTTTAAAAAGACCGGCCTCGGCAAGCATCTTTTCAGAAAGATAATACTCCAGGTATTCAGGCTCATGCTCGCCGAAAAAGCTCAAGATATCCGGGGCCATATACGGTTGTTTTTTGCGTTGAACAATCCCGGCCGGCAGCAGCCCGGCCATGGCTTTCTTGAGAATATTTTTTTCATTGAGCGCCTTCATTCGCAGATGCGGCGGGATGGTGCAGGCAAACTCCACCAGCCGGTGATCTAAAAAAGGATAGCGTCCCTCAACCGAATGGGCCATGGCCATCCGGTCGCCCTGGGAGCAGAGCAGATAGTTGCCAAGCAGCAGGCGGCTTTCCAGAAACTGCGTCCGACTGAACTGATCCAGTCCCTGTAATTGATCATGCCATATAGATTTCAGCTTTACAAATGGCTTTTGCCCGACCGACGCGGAAAGGTTGTCGCTGAAAAAGAGCCTGGTGCCCGACGTTGTCTTCCAGCGGGGACGGTGACCATAAAAGATGTCATCAAGGGGTGCGTCGGTATCAAAAAACCTGCGCGCGTACTCCGCCGATTTTGACGGCGACAGGGCCAGGTACGGATACAGACGCTTTAAGAGATACGGCCTGCAGGCAGAACCTGGCCGGGCGGCGATAAAAGCCCTGACCTTTGCCTCTTTAAAGATATCATAGCCGCCAAGGACTTCATCGGCTCCTTCACCGGTGAGGACAACTTTATATTTATTTTGCCGAACCAGAGAAGAGAGAAGAAAAAGCGGCACCGGCGCTGTGCGCAAAACAGGTGTTTCCGTATGTCGGATTACATCCGGGAAGGCCTCGGCAATGGATGCATACCCACAGCGAATGGAATGATGATCGGTATGCAGGAAATCAACCATTGCCTGCTGCTGCTCCTGTTCATCATACACCTTATCACTGAAGGTAACGGAAAAGGTCTTCAGATCATTATCGGTAAAATGCTCGATCAGGGAGGTAATAGTTGAAGAATCGAGTCCACCGCTCAGGTAAGCGCCAACCGGCACATCGGCCCGCAGCCTGATCCGGGTTGCGTCAATCAAAAGCTCCCGCAACTGCTGGGCAAGTTCCTGTTCGGATGCATCGGACCAGCCGGATTCGGCAAAGGGAATCTGCCAGTAGCGTTTTGTGGTGATCCTTCCCTGGCGATTGATTTTCAGCCGGCAGCCTGGGTTCAGTTGTCGTATATCCTGAAAAACAGTTTCCTCTCCGGCCGGACTCCAGAAGGTAAAAATTTCCCCGATAACTTCCTGATTAAAAGCCCGCAGAATTGCTGGATCTGCAGAAAAAATTGCCTTTATCTCAGAAGCAAAATATAACTTGCCATTATAAACAGTATAAAACAGGGGCCGGATACCCATACGATCACGGGCAAGAAAAATTTCCTCTTTTCTTTGATCGTAAACGGCAAAGGCAAACTGCCCATTCAGATCCTGCAGGCAGCCTTCACCCTTTTCCTCGTACAGATGAATAATGACCTCGGTATCAGACTCCGTGGCAAATTTATGGCCACGACCAATGAGCTGCCGCCGCAGTTCGGGATAATTAAAAATTTCGCCGTTAAAGATGATCCACAGGGTTTTATCTTCGTTATGGATGGGCTGCCAGCCGCCTTCAAGGTCTATAATGGACAGCCGGGCATGGGCAAGGCCGACCCGGTTGTCCTGAAAAAAACCAAAA
>JALSNT010000200.1 GCA_026986885.1 Desulfobulbaceae bacterium | reverse complement strand
CGGCTACTACGAAACCCTGCCCCTTTTTGTTATCAACAGCTTTCTGGAGCGAAAAAGCGGCAGCCTTATCCATATTGATTGCCGGAATAATCGAACCATGGCCATCATGGTTGCCCGCCTGCAGCAACAGGATACCCGCAATTCGGAAAAATGACGAATATCGAATACCGAACCACAGAAGTAAAAAGTAGGAACCGCGGCCCCGAAGTCTCGCAGGCTCGCTTATTGTGCGCAGATAAACGTGCCGGCTGCAGCAAACGCCTGGCGTCCGCAGGTGGAGGGCCTTGCAAGGAGATAATATTATGGCAAAAACAGCAACAGTAAGAGCTCACATAGATCCTGAGTTAAAAGCAGAAGTAGAGGCTTTGTTTCGCCGGTTGGGTCTTTCGACAACAGAAGCGATTAATATCTTTTATAACCAGGTGCAGTTGCGGAAAGGGCTGCCCTTCAGTGTTGTTGTGCCCAATAAAACAACAAAGAAAACACTCAAGGATACCGATGCCGGCAGGAACCTGACCCGGTGCGATAATGTTGATGATATGTTTGACAAGCTGGGTATTTGAATGCTTTCCCCTGATATACCAGGCAGTTTGAGCGCGATCTCAAAAGAATGTTAAAAAGAGGGAAAGATAAAAAAAAATAAAGAAAGTCATCCGGTTGCTCGTCCGAGAGGAACAACTTCCGCAAAGCTGTAGAGACCACAAACTGGCGGGAAACTATCAGGGACGCAGGGATTGCCATATTGAACCGAACTGGTTGCCTCTTTATAAGTATCAGGAGCAGGAGATTATTTTTGAACGAACCGGCAGTCATGCCGATCTGTTTCAAAAATAAAAGCTGTTCATAACGATAAGGGGGCGATGGAACGGGGAAAACATGGATGCCTTGCAGTGGGTCAGTCGTAGGTCTGCTTGAGCTCCGCGAAAGCGGACAAATTGCCATCATTGCCTCGGTGTCCGTTGTCGCTGCCCTCATACAGACCTACTCTCTTGGCGGGGACAGCTGTTCCGCGTTAATCAGTGACATTTTCAAGGTGTAGTTTTTTATTCCTGAAGAATTCAGAGTCAAGGAACGGGCCTGCCTGTACCCATCCTGCTGTCTGCAGTCTTTGGCTGTAATTATTCGAGTCTGCCGGTGATCGGCGGACCAGGTTATGATCCGAAAGCACTTCCGCGCATCCGGCTCCGGCAGAATATCGGTCAGTTTCCCATCCTGCTGCCTGAACCGGCATGTGCGCCGCTCATCGGCCAGGGCGCCGCAGACCGGGGCGCCCGGCGGCTGGAGAAAGATCGCCCGCACATCAGCCATTAATCCCTCGGCAAAACCGGGTTTGTCAAAAGGGGGAACGGCCTGCAGTATCTTGAGCGTGTCGCCGTCTTCTGCTTCAAAAAGGGTCATGCCTTCGGTGGTCGTGAGCGCACATTGGACAGCGTTGCCTTCAATGACGGTAATTCCGATGACGGTGCCACCGGTACCGTTTGGAAGCTGAAATTCTATCAGGTGGACAAACTGCCAATGCCCCTGCGGGTAAATGGATTCACAATCGGCTAAATCAACGCAGCTGCCGACAGCCATTCGGGGCGGTCCGGGTATGGAACAACTGCAGAGTGCGGGCAGCAGAGCCAGGAGAAAAAGGCGGGAAATCATGGCGTGGTGAAAAGATTGTCTGAGATGGGCTGGTTGACAAGGGCATGGCTGAAGATCATTCGGGTAAATGATTTCTTTTGCGGATCCTCAAAGATGGTGACCGACTGCAACAGTCCGGCCCGGTCGGCAAGGCGCAATTCGATAGCGTTGATAATCGTGGCCATATCCTTTTTCTTTGGAGTCAGCGCCACGGCGCTGCCGTCCCGTTTGACGTCGAAGACCGCATTGTCGGAGAATTGGCCATCCAGCCAACCGCTGATCTCGGTCATGACCACCTGCATGGCGTTAAGCTGCATACCCTTTTCCTCGATCAGTTGACCGTTTTTCCGGATAAATTTTCTGACCCGTCCCTTATTCATCAAAAGAACGGAGTGAAAAGGGCTGGTATACTCCCAGCGCAGGGAATCCGGGGATTTAAACAGAAATCGGCCTTGGGAGATCAGGGGTCGGGCAAGGATTTGCAGGTGTTTTTCCTGGGTAAAATCAGCCTGCACAGAATGAATGGAAATTCGGGTATGGTTGTTTTCCCCGGCAAGGGCCTGCCGGATTGGTGAAAAATGGGCCACTGTCAGGAACAGGCAGAGTACAAGGGAAAAGCAAAACCGCATCAGACCATGCCTCCATTGACGGAAATTACCTGGCCGGTGACATAGGAGGCCGCATCAGAGCAGAGAAAGGCAACCACTTTTGCCACTTCCTCCGGCCTGCCGATTCTGGCCATGGGGATCATGGTTTTAATGTGTGCTTTGGGCGCATCTTTGATCATGTCGGTTTCGATGAGGCCCGGCGCCACCACGTTGACGCGGATACCCAGCCTGGCCACCTCGCAGGCCAGGACACGGCTGGCCGCATTCAGTCCGGCCTTGGCCGCAGCATAATTGGCCTGCCCTCGATTGGGGAGTAGAGATGAGGCCGAGGATATGGAGACAATGGCGCCGCAACGGTTGCGTACCATTTGTTCCACCACCGGCCGTGTCATGTTGTAAAAACCGTTTAAAGAGGTGTCGATAACCGTCTGCCAGTTATCCTGTTCCATCATCATGAAGAGTCCGTCCCGGATGACGCCGGCATTGTTGATCAGGACATCGATATGGTCGAACCGTTCAATGATTTTCTGCACAATGGTCTCGCAGTCCCTGGTTTTTCGGACATCAAATTGTAGAATTTCACCATTACTCCCCGCCTCCTGTACTCTCGTCAGGGTTGTCTGTGCTCCCTTGTCATCTTCCACGTAGTTGATCAGGATGAAATATCCGGCGTTTGCCAGTTCCACGGCAATGGCCCGGCCTATGCCCCGACTGCCGCCGGTGACAAGGGCAATTTTTTTCTTCGTATGTTCTTTCATGATTTTCGCGCTTGAAAAAGCTGGAGTGTTGCCTGGCCGATGAGCTTTTCATTCAGGCGCAGGGAACAGTCTATCTCGCGTAAGTTTTCAAAGTTATACCTATTTTTTGCCCGGGCAATGATCTCTCCCTCCAGGGGCAGGATATTGATAAAAAAATCCGCTTTTTTGATCGCCACCAGCCAGCCCATCTGATTTGAATCCAGCCCCTGGGTTTGAATTCTGTCCCAGCCGTTGCAGACGCCGGCGGTCTGAGCAGCCAGTTCCACCAGGATCAGAGGGCGGACACCTCCCTTAACCTGTAGAGGCCATGAATCTTTCACCTGTGAGCGGGTAAGGGCGCTGGTCCTATCCACGGCCAGTACCTCGTCAATAAAAAGCATGGGCCTGCGATGGGGCAGCAGGTCTTCCAGGGTGAGGCCGGATAGGTGGAAATTTTCTGTTGTAGTCTCAGGAGCCATCTAATAGCATGATTTTTACTATTTACGAGTTCAGCATATTTTACAAGCGGCCTGCTGTAACGCGACGACCTTTGTGAAATATCCGGGTTAACTGATCAGCAATTCCCGGA
>JALSNT010000199.1 GCA_026986885.1 Desulfobulbaceae bacterium | reverse complement strand
AATATTCTCCTGCAAAAGGGGCAGGATCTCTTCGATAACGGCCACTGCCTGCAACAGCCCGTTGCCCATCTCCCGTACCTGATCGACTGCCAGGGTTGCACGCACCCGTCCCATATACAGGGTAAAGAGAAAAAGGGCCGACAACTGACAGGTAAATGCCTTGGTCGAGGCCACACCGATCTCCGGACCGGCATGGGTGTAAATAACCCCGTCCGCCTCCCGGGTCATGGTGGAGCCGACAACATTGCAGATGGTCAGCACTTTGGACCCCAACTTTGCCGCCCGACGAATACCGGCCAGCGTATCAGCGGTTTCACCCGACTGGGAAATGGCAATGGTCAACACCCTGTCTGAAAGCAATAGCTTGCGATAACGAAATTCCGAGGCAATATCAACATCCACCGGAATGGAGACCCATTTCTCCAGCCAGTATTTGGCAACCAGGGCCGCGTGCCAGGAGGTGCCGCAGGCAACCAGGGCAATACGATCAATCTCCTGCAGGGTTGCCGCATCCATGCCGATTTCCGGCAGGTCCACTTCGCCGGTATCGGGAACGATACGACCGCTGATGGTGTTGAGAATGGCCTGTGGCTGCTCAAATATTTCCTTGAGCATAAAATGCTTGAAGCCGCCTTTTTCAGCCATGGCGGCATTCCAGTCAATGATCTGCACCAGCTTATCGACACGGGCACCGTCATCAAGACTCAGAATTTCATAATCACCCCGCCTGAGGATAGCCAGTTCACGATCATCAAGAAATATAACCTGGTTGGTGTAAGGAAGCAGTGCCGGAATATCGGAGGCGATATAACAGGCATCATCATCCACCCCCATGACCAGTGGACTGTGATTGCGGGCAGCGACCAGGATATCCGGATCTTTTGCCCATAACACGCCCAGGGCATAGGAACCATCCACCCGGGCAAGGGCCTGGCGGACGGCGGCAACCAGGTCATCATCAAGATATTTTTCAATCAGATGGGCCAGCACCTCGGTATCTGTTTCCGATGAAAAGACATGACCTTCCGCCTTGAGTTCTTCTTTGAGAGATCCATAATTTTCAATAATACCATTATGGACGACCACAATATCGCCGCTGCAGTCACTGTGCGGATGCGCGTTATCCTTTGTCGGCGCGCCATGGGTTGCCCAGCGGGTATGGCCAAGCCCGGTGCGGCTCGGCACGCCGATATGCTCGTCAACAACCATTTCCAGGTTGGCCAGTTTACCCTCGGCCCGAAACTTGTGCAGACGATTTTCGTGGTGAAAGACAAGGCCGGCGGAATCGTAGCCCCGGTATTCCAGACGTCGCAACCCTTCAATAACAATGGGCACCACCCTTCTATTTCCGATATAGCCTACTATTCCACACATATGCCGGCCTCCTGAGCTGGGTCATAAAATTCTCTTTTAAAAAAAAATTATATATCATAGAATAGCACAAGTAAAAAAGAATGAATACTGGAAAAATATGCCTTTTCCGTCAGTTAGTAATTCATCAACCTGTCCGTCAACCTTGGATTTACCTTATGGACGAACACCAGCGACTTAAAGAACTTCTTCTTGAAAAATCATACCGCAGGGGAACATTTACCCTGACTTCGGGCAAGACCTCTGATTTTTATATCGACGGCAAGCAGACCACGCTGGATGCGGAAGGCGGCTATCTCTGCGGTCGTCTGCTTTACCAACTGATAAGAAACGAATCCGAGTCTATCTCGGCAGTCGGCGGTATGACCCTGGGCGCCGACCCGCTGGTCACCGCCGTATCCCTGATCAGTTATCTGGAAAAACAACCCATCCCCGCATTCATCGTCCGTAAGGAGGCCAAAGGTCACGGCACCGGGAATTACCTGGAGGGCAAGGCCAACCTGCAGCCGGGATGCAGAGTAGCCCTGCTGGAAGATGTGGTTACCACCGGCGGCACCCTTATCCAGGTGATTAAGCGGGTTGAAGACGAGGGCTTCAGGGTCGGCCTGGTCGCCACTGTGGTGGACCGGCAGGAAGGCGGTGCCGAAGCGCTTGCCGAGCATGGTTATCCCCTCAAAGCCGTATTCACCCGTTCCCAACTTATCGGCTGATGCCCATGCAGTGCAAAGATAAAGACTGTGGGCAAAAACTGGAGGTGGCACGACGCTGCCGTGAAGTCAAACTGCGTTGCTGCGGCTGCGGCCGGGAATATTCGATCCACGAACTGGCCTCCGAGCTGGACAGGGAGACCGAGCAGATACTTGAACGCTACAACTGCATCATTTACGACTGATCCCAATTGATCACAGGCACGCCATCTTTGTCCGGTCATACCTGTCCACATAGAGGGGCTATAGCGAACAGGTATGACTGAACAAATCTGACGCACCTGTGACCAATTACAAAATTTTAGCATGAGCAAACGTCCGGTTATAAACCCAATGAGGAGTTACGACTGATCCCAATGGCTGACGTCAAGACCTTTGTCCGCAACAATAACACCGCCACGGTGATCTGCCCGGCCTGCAACACGGCAAAACATATCTCCGCCGAGCCGTACCGCTTTAAAAAACATGCGATCAAGGTCCGCTGCCGCTGCGGCGAAATCTTTACCCTGCGCCTGGACTTCCGCCGTCACTACCGAAAACTCACCAGCCTGCCGGGCACCTATTCCATCATCACGCCGGCCAAGACCGGCGGTGGTATTGCCCATGTTCGCAACATCTCCCGCGGCGGCATCGGCTTTACTGTTTCCGGTCGCCACCACTTGGAAAAAGGATTGAAAATCATAGTGGAATTTCAACTAAACGACCGTAATCAGACCAAACTGCGCAAAGAGGGCATTATCCGCTCGGTAAAAGGCAATTACATCGGCTGCGAATTCCCCAAACATGACGTCGTCGAAAAAGCCCTGGGTTTTTATCTCCAGTTTTGAATCGATTTCCCAAGCAGTATTTCAGTCCGTTCAAGAAGCGGGGCCAGGGTCCGGGCATCAACAGCAGATATCAGGACCCCCTCTCCATCCAGGCCGATGTCGGCCGGTACGTCAGGAAGAAGATCAATCTTGTTGTACACATTGAGGCGGGCGATGTGATCAAGCTGTAACTCCATCAGCAATCCTTCCACCACCTCCCTTTTTTCCCGCCATCCCGCCGATGAAACATCAATTACATGGAGAAGGAGATCGGCCTCCTGCAGCTCTTCCAGGGTTGAGGCAAAGGCCTTGAGCAGATCTGCCGGCAGATTGCGGATAAAGCCGACGGTATCGGTAATAATCACCTCCTGCTCTCTGGGCAGCCGCAACCTGCGACTGGTGGGATCCAGGGTGGCAAAGAGCAAATCCTCGGCATGGATGTCGCTTCTTGTCAGGGTATTGAGCAGGGTGGATTTGCCGGCATTGGTATAACCGACCAGGGAGATGACCGGTACATCACGTTTGCGCCTGCGGTTGCGTCGATGGTACCGCTGCCTGCCGACTGCCAGCAACTCCTTTCCCAGGCGGGCGATACGGTCGTTGATCCGGCGGCGGTCGATTTCCAGCCGGGTCTCACCCGGTCCACGGGCGCCGATGCCCCCGGTCAGCCGCGAGAGGGCATCATCACGCGCAGACAAACGGGGCAGCATATATTTCAGCTGCGCCATCTCTATCTGCAGCTTACCCTCCCGGCTCCCTGCCCTGGCGGCGAAAATATCAAGGATCAGCTGGGTACGGTCAATGACACGTAAATCCGTATGATCGGTGACCGAACGGACCTGGGAAGGACTGAGTTCCTGATCAAAAATCAACAGGTTGGCATCCAGGCGCAGACTGAGGAGCATGATTTCCATCAATTTGCCCCGGCCTAAAATAAATCGGGGATGAATTTTCCTGCGGCGCTGAATAACCCGGTCAAGGACCTGAACACCGGCGGATCTCGCAAGCTCGGCCAACTCAAGCAGTGACTCTTCCGCTGCCGCCCGTCGCCCGGTGGTCACCGATACAAGCAGGGCCCGGTCTCTTCCCTTGTCGACATCGGTTACCGAGCCAAGACGGACAAATTCCGATTCAACCGCCTCGATAATCTCCAGGCAGGACTGACTTTGAGCAGCAGGATGTACCGGGGCCAGGGTGGCCCAGAAATGTTCATCACGGCTGGTCGGCAGCAGATGGGCGGTATGGAGCTTGTCCGGCAGAGAATCTTTCATGGTGAGCACGGAGATCAGGTCAAGACGCAGGCAGGCCATGTCCATGATATCCTCTTCATTCACACCATTGCCGGTAAAGGTGGTATGTACACAACGCAGGCCGCGCAGACGTCCGCCTGCGGTTCGCACCGTGGAAAGGGCGGGGATAATGATGCGATTAAAATCACCGACGATGACGGATTCCACCCGCCCGGAACGATGAATCAGCAGTCCCAGCCGGCGATTGATTTCCGTTGACAAAGCGGCAAGAGTACGGGCCGATTCCCTACTGATGATTTCATGGGGCGAAACGGATTTTTTACTTAACCGTTCCAGGGCCCGTAACTGCCTGGTTTTCAGCCCGGCTTTATTTCCTGCAACAGCGATAAAAATCCTCCATCCTCAATCCTGGATTGATGAAAAAAGAAAATGACATTTTAATTCAGTTTAAAATCAGGGAGCGCAACCGGGCGTCCGCGGAAAGGCGATGACGTCGCGGATATTACCCATGCCGGTCACCAGCTGCACAAGACGCTCAAAGCCAAGCCCGAAGCCGGAATGAACCACTGATCCGTATTTCCGCAAATCCAGGTACCAGCCGTACTCCCCGGTATCCAGTCCGGCTTCCTGCATACGTGCAAGCAGAATGTCATATCTCTCTTCCCGTTGCGAGCCACCAATCAGTTCTCCGATCCCCGGCACCAGAATATCCATGGCGGCTACGGTTTTCCCGCCGGGATCAAGGCGCATGTAAAATGGTTTTATTTCCCTGGGATAATTGGTAACTATGACCGGGCGACCGGCAAACTCCTCACAGAGGAAACGCTCATGCTCCGCCTGCAGGTCCATGCCCCGGCAAACAGATACACCAAATTCCCTGCCTTCTTTTTCCTGCGCCTTTATCAGGATGTCAACTGCCTGATCATAGGTGAGGCGTAAAAAATCATTATCGCACAGATTCTCAAGTTTTTTGAGTAGACCTGCAGCGACAAAGCGGTCAAAAATGGCCAGATCATCCCCGCAACCTGCAAGTACCCTGCCGACGACTGTGCGGACCAGGGATTCGGCGACCTCCATGTTACAGGTGAGATCACAAAAGGCCATCTCCGGTTCCACCATCCAGAATTCTGCCAGATGGCGACTGGTGTTGGAATTTTCCGCCCGGAATGTGGGGCCGAAGGTATAAACCCTGCCCAGGGCCAGGGCATACACCTCGGCCTGTAACTGGCCGCTGACGGTCAGCCCTGCCCGGCGACCGAAAAAATCGGCAGCAAAAGGATCAGGTCCGGTAAACCTTTCAGGATCAAGCGAGGTTACGGTAAACATCTCGCCGGCACCCTCGCAGTCGGATGTGGTTATTATCGGGGTATGCACCTGATAAAAGCCCCGGTCAATGAAAAATTCATGAATGGCAAAGCTGAGCGCACTGCGTATGCGGGCCACGGCTGCCAGGGCATTGGTGCGTGGTCGCAGGTGGGGCAGAGAACGCAAAAATTCAAAACTGTGCCGTTTTTTCTGCAAAGGATAACCGGCAGGATCGGCAGGCCCAAGGATATCAATACTGTCCGCCTGAACTTCAACCTCCTGTCCTTTTGCCGGTGATGCTACCAGCAGCCCCTTGATCCGCACGCTGCAACCGGTGGTAATTTTTTTCACCACACCTGCCGCCCCGGCAGTATCAACAATCACCTGCAGGGTGGCCGGGCAGGAGCCGTCTCCAATCTCCACAAAGGAAAGGGCACCTGAGTCACGCCGGGTACGCACCCAGCCGCTGAGTGTTATTTCCTGATCCAGAGGGGGATCTGCCAGGATATCTTTAACTGTCTGCTGCTTCATAAGGTTCGCCCACATAAAAACATCATTTCACCGGTGCCCCTGATGGTTTCTGGTACCCGGTCGGCAAGAACATTATTCAGCCGGCAGGCTACCCAACTGCATTTGACGGTAAAGAGAAAAAACAGGGGCGCGTCGACATCGGACAGGGTTTCAAAATTGCCCATTCCCTTGCTGATGATAATGTCTGCACGGGAAAAATGGTGTTGAAATTCGCGGCTGCAATCGGCAAGAGGCGTTCCCGGACAGCCGGTACCGTTATCAATAACCGGGCAGATGGAGGTCAGACCGCAAAACTCGGCATCCTCCATGACGGCATCATTGATGATCGGTTTTCCACGCACCGCCAGGGTCACCGCGCATCCCGCCTTCTGCAGCTCACGGATCAGGATACCGTCAAAGACTATTTCCCCGCAGTTGTCCGCCAGATAAAGGATTGTTGTCTCTTCATGTTCTCTGATTTTTTCAAGTAATAAACAATAATCATCGACAAAAAAAGGACGACTGCTGCAGCTCTTCATTGCCTCGGCGGCATCAAAGCTGTGCTGAGCCGCATAATCAATAATATTGGCACAGGCGGCAAAATGAACGGCAGCACGCAGGGGGTCTGCGGCACCGGTTACCTGCGCCATAACATCATCATAAATGGAAAGCGCAAATTGATTGCTTTTTTTCTTCAAGTCGCAAAAAGGATCCGCTTTACCGGTAATATCAGCGACCAGCCGGTACAGGGCGACCGCATTTTCCGGCGGTGTCCTGCCTGACTTTATCCCGGCCAGCATTTGCCCGGTCTCATCAACAACACGCCGCTGCAGGGCCTTATCCTCTGTTGACAGCCGGGCGGCCGCCAGGGCCTGCCGGACAAAACAGACAAGACATTCAAGATCGGTCTGCATGTTCCTTCCTGTAAGCCGGGTCAAGGAGATATTCGGGACGGAGATTGCCCAGGGCCGCAAAGATATTTTCCCGCGCCCTGGGAACATGCTCTGCCAGGGAGGTCACAATCAGCCCAACCTGTTTGCGGGCGGTCTGTTCGGATAAAGGACAGTTGGAACGAATGGAATCCAGAGATAATCTCCTCCCCAGCCGGGCCACCTCTTCTTTACTGAGATAGGCCAGCGGACGGATAAGGGCAAGACGGCCGGAAAAAAGAACCTGTTTCGGGGCCATGGTACTTAAGTTACCAGCATGCAGCATGTTGAGGAAAAAAGTCTCTATAATGTCATCCCGGTGATGGCCCATGGCCAGAAGCGAATACCGATGCCTGCGCGCATGCGCAAACAGCTGGGTCCTGCGGCTGCGAGCGCATTTGAAACAGACGTCTTTTTTCCCGCGTCGGGCCACTTCCGCCTCATCAAGTGACCAGGCTGCGGGAAGGATGGCACAGGGGATGGAAAAACGTGCAAGCACCGTCCGGACATGAAGGGCGACCACACCCGGCAGGTCACCTTTGGGCTGCATGTCGACATGCACGGCATGAACTTCATAAGATATGGGTGCCTTTTGCAGCCAGAGTTGCAGAACGCGAGCAAGCACCAGCGAATCAATCCCCCCGGAAACAGCAACCAGAACCCGGTCTCCATCGGTGAGCATGTCGTAATCGGCCATGGCGCGACCGATCTTTTTCCTGTCGGCGGGAGCGAGCATAACCCTTACGGTACCGATATGCCGTTCTCTGTTGCCGGGGGCAAAAGATCACCAGACTGTTTTTATTCCGTTGTCCTTAAATAAGGGCATTCACCAAACTTTTCCTGTAATCCCTCCCTGGCAAGTTCTTCGGCGGTAATCCAGGTGAAACCACGCCGTTTGGCACTGCCGAAGGTATACAGATTCGACATCAGTGATTGCTGGGTTTCATCAAAACGTCCCCGACAGAGTACCGTGCCGCTGTTTACATCCAGCAGGGTATAAGTGAAAGCAACCGAGGCGGGTACGGAGGCGGTATATTTACCGCCGACACGCTGCCGAAAGCGATGGAGTTTTACGTCAAGGATACCGTTACAGCTCAAATAATCAGCCGCCAGCCGCGCTTTCTTTACTTCGTTTTCCATGTCGTCTTTTGCCAGGCCGTTGAGTTGCGACGAGGATATAAATCTGAATTTATCCCTTGCCATGAACTGCTTCTGCAGAAGATTGTCCATGACGATAACCCCGTCTTTTAAGGCGGCAATCTTTTCTTTTGCCTGGTCCGTCCCTTGATTTACCTGTATGGATACAGGCAACACCCCGATACAGGCGAGTGCTATCTCGGGATTTTTCACTGCCACGGATTTTTTTTCCTTCTTCCCGCAGCCGACAGCCATAAGGCAGATTCCCGCCATCATCACAACTACAATTTTTCGTACACCGCTCATTTTCTTCCCCATATTTTTATTTTTTATCAATGATGAACTTACGGGATATGATGTATAAACCTGAATGCAGGTTTAAAAATATACAAAAGCCGTAAACGTTCACCAGCACCCCATCTTCGTCCGATCAGGCCACCTCACATAGCGGGCTATAGACTCGTCGGCCTGCTTGAACGAATAGGTAAGCGAAGACTCCGTGGGGCACTGGTAAACGTTTACATTATGCAGGTAATGCGGGCGAAACAGCATCTGGGTGAACGGTTACGGAGGCCGGTGTCTTATTTTTGCAGAAGATGTAAAAGTAAATCTTCCAGGGAAACCTGCCTGCTCAACAGGATCCCGGCCCGGTTTTCCAGAGCTGCCATTTCCTTTTTTGATGCCGCTTCTTTGATATGACTGCAGTTATAGTTGAGGCAAAAGATAGGCTTGATGATAAACGTACAGCCCTGTAGGCCGAGATAACAGCATTCATCCCCATTATTGTGTGGTTCTATGGCCACGCCCAAAAGTAGATTGATCAACAGTAAAACCGCGTCCGTGTTGCCGGCCATGTAACTGCTGCAACAGCCGCCGTCAGGCCTGGCCGCACAGGCGCTGCAACGACTGCCCATATCCATTGCCTGCATCTGTCTGCCCAGGGCGTCTTCCTCTTGTTGTAACTCTCTTAGTTTTTTAACTATTGCCTGATCCTGTAAAAGCCTCTGACCATGTTGCTGAAAAATCTTTCGGGCAACGCGCAGTTTGTCGTTTATGGAACCCGAGTAAAAGGAAGCAAGATTTTTTGCCGCTATTGTTGTCATTTATTCCCCGCCTGTTGCATGAATGTTTTCCAGATCGGGGCTGCAGACCGGCCACCGGTTTCTCCTCTGCCAAGAGTCCGTCCACGGTCGTGGCCAAGCCAGATTCCGGTGGTCAGTGTATGGGTGTAGCCGATAAACCAGGCATCTCGATTATCATCCGTTGTTCCCGTCTTGCCGGCTGCACCGGGCACTCCTTGCGCCTGCTTGCCGGTGCCCTGTCGGATAACCTCTGTGAGTATTTGTGTGATTGTTGCTGCAGTTGCCGGGGAAATTACTCTTTTCGCCGGCGGGTTGGGCCAGGGGCGTATTCGACCGTGCCGGTCCCGCACTCTGGTTATGGCACGGGGACGATGGTAGAGGCCCTGGTTGGCAAAGATGGTGTAGGCTCCCGTCATCTCAAGCAGGGTTACCGGCGAGGCGCCAAGGGCCAGCGGCAGTTCGGGTTTGAGCTGTTCGCTTATGCCGGCCTTTTTTGCCAGTTGCAGGACAGGTTGCAGGCCGATTTTTTGTAACAGTTTGATGCTGACGATGTTTCTTGAGTGAATAAGCGCCTGGCGCAAACTGGTCGCTCCATAGTACTTATGACTATAATTTTGTGGTCGCCAGATCGAACCATCGGGATTTTTTACGGCCAGGGGAGCATCAAGGAGTTTCTGGTCCGGAGAGATTCCTTTTTCCAGGGCAGCCGCATAGAGAAGTGGTTTAAAGACCGATCCGGGCTGACGTCTGGCGACAACAGCACGATTATAGGGGCTTGTCCGATAGTCGCCGCCGCCGATCAGGGCACGAATGTTGCCACTTGCCGTATCCAGGGCGATCAATGCTCCCTGGGGCGAATTTTTTTTATGTTGTCGTTTGTGCACCAGTTGCAGCCCCTGGCGTAAACTTTTCGCCGCCACCTTCTGCAGGCGGCTGTCGAGCGTTGTCCAGACGGTTAATCCCTCTCGGTACAGGGCCTGGCTGCCATAATGCTTCTCCAGCTGTTCCTGGACAAAATCGGTAAAATAGCCATTGGCCTTTTTCTGCTTACCTGAGGGATTAAGGTGCAGTTTGCGGCTGTAGGCAGCGCGAGCCGTCTTTGGTGAAATGATGCCGTCTTCGGCCATTCGGTTGAGGACGTATCTTTGTCTGGCCCTGGCTGCCTTCCAGTGTCGTATAGGTGAATACCGACTTGGCGACTGGGGAAGGCCGGCAAGTAGAGCAATTTCGGCCAGATTGAGCTCTTTTGCCCTTTTAGAGAAATAGGTTCGAGCTGCAGCCTCTACCCCGTATGCCCCTTCACCGAGATAGATTTCATTGAGGTAGATTGTTAAAATTTCTTTTTTTGTGAGCAGGTGATCCAGGCGATAGGCGAGAATGGCCTCAGTCAGTTTGCGAAAATAGGTTTTTTCCCGTGAGAGCATAAGGGCCCGGGTCACCTGCTGGGTAATGGTTGATCCACCCTGGCTGCGTCTTCCCGAGCGCAGGTTGTTGATCCCTGCCCGGAGGATGGACCAGATGTCAAGGCCGCCATGTTCAAAATAACGACTGTCTTCGGCGGCGACAAAGGCTTTGGGGAGCAGCGCCGGCATTTTGGTTTCCGGAATAACAACCCGATATTCTTTGTAAATTGCATCGATCATTGTTCCATACCGATCAACAACCGTAGTGGCCACCAAAGGTTTGTAATCCTCTGCCGATCGGATGTCAGGGACGTCGAGCGCGAGGAACCAGGCCAGGAAAACACCTATGCACAGGGTACTCAGGCCGCTGACGGAAATCAAAAAAAGATTGATCGGTGTCTGGCCAAGCGGTTTTTTTCCGGCTCTTCGTTTTCCGGCCGAACGTTTTTTTCCAGGGGCTTTTGTGGACAAGAGCGGGAAGACGCGGTAAAGATTGACAAAGGGTATGGATACATTGTGCTGAACCACTGTTACCAACTGTAAATCAAAAACTGTAAATCGTAAACTGTAAACTACGTAACTCACACTTGCTAAACTACTGCTGATCCATGTCCCGTATTCGTATTCTCTCCGATCACCTGGCCAACCAGATAGCCGCCGGCGAAGTCGTGGAACGTCCAGCTTCCGTGGTGAAGGAGCTGCTTGAAAACAGCCTTGATGCCGGCAGCTCAAGGATAATCGTGCAGGTTGAAGGCGGCGGCACCCGTTTGCTTCGGGTCATTGATGACGGTATGGGGATGGATGGTGATGATGTCCTCCTCTGTCTGGAACGACACGCGACCTCAAAACTGCAGGATGAATCGCAGCTCTCCGCCATCACTACTCTCGGCTTTCGGGGAGAGGCCATTCCCAGCATAGCCTCTGTCTCCCGCTTGACTCTTCTCTCCCGGGCTGCCGATGCTGATATCGGCGCCAGGGCGGAGGTCCGATACGGCACCCTGCATGCTGTCCATGAGGATGGTTGTGCCAGGGGAACCGTTGTCGAGGTGAAAACATTATTTGGGAATATTCCGGCCAGAAAAAAATTTCTCAAATCGCCGAGAACAGAACTCTTTCACATCGAGGAGGTCGTCAAGAACCAGGCCCTGGCCCATCCCGAAACATCCTTTGAACTCCATGTGGATGGACGGCAACGCTTTGATTACCACGCCACGGATACCCCGGAAGAACGGATGCGGGCGGTATTTAAATATCAGGGGAAGTTGTTGCCGCTGATTGGCGCTGTCGGCGGGTTTTCGCTGGATGGCTTTCTCTGTCTTCCTGAGTCTGTTACCGCTGCCTCGGCCCGCTTACGGCTGCTCGTGAATGGCCGGGCCGTGCAGGATCGCATGCTCAGGCACGCGGTAATTGAAGGGTTGCAGGGTTTTTTGATGAAAGGACATTCGCCGGCAGGTGTTCTCCGGCTAAACCTGCCGCCCGCCGACATTGATGTCAATGTCCATCCTGCCAAGCGCGAGATTCGCTTTCGGACACCCCGTGATGTTCACATATTTGTTGTCGGGGTGATTCGGCAGGCTGTTTTAGACTATCAGGACGATGTACGTTCCGACCTTTTTGCTGCGCCGGTATCCGACGACAATTTCCGGGAAAGCCGGATAGAGGTCGACCAGGTAGAGATAAGGCAACCCCGGGTCATGTCATTGGGCGCTGCCACAGATAAACAGCAGGAGCAAAAGAGCTTTCCGTTGTCCCGGACAACGCCTGAGACCAGAGAACCATCCAGTTATAGAGACGGTGGCGGGCCGGAAACAGAGGCTAATGCTTCCCGGCAGGGAATGCAGATACAAGATGAATCGGCAACGGGCCTGATCCTGATTGGCCAATTGATGGATTTGTACCTGCTCTGTGAACATGATGGTCGTCTGCTGGTTATCGATCAGCATGCGGCCCACGAACGTATCCTCTATGGACGCCTGGTTGCGGCATATCTTGCCCGGGATATTCCCAGCCAGAACCTGTTGTTTCCCGTAACGGTCGAACTGTTACCCGGACAATGTGCGTTGCTGGAAAAATGCAACCGGGAGGTTGCCCGTCTCGGCCTGCAGACCATGCATTTTGGTGAGACCACCTATGTGATCAAGGCCGTACCGGCAATGGTCAGCCAACTCTCTCCCGAGGATATTTTACTTGATATTCTCGGTGCGTTAGGCCATTGGGATGCAGACGGGCAGGGGGGGCTGCCCGAAAGCGTGGCCGAACTTTTTTCCTCCATGGCCTGTAAGGCGGCAATCAAGGCGGGGAACTCCCTGCAGCCGGAAGAGATGATTGCTCTCTTGCAGCAGATGGACGAGAGTCAGGTGTTTTCCCATTGCCCGCATGGTCGCCCGGTGATCAAGACTTTTTCCCGGGCGGAAATTGAGAAATGGTTCCATCGAACGTGATTATGCAGGTGGGTACGGAAAGCTGCGCCTATTTTCGGAGGATTTTTTTTCCAACCTCCCCTGGCGCCAGGCCGAAATGATGGGCGATTTCGCTCCAGCTCATCTTTTGTTGCCTTGCCATGGAAAGAAGCTGACCAAGTTGGGCGCCGGTCTGCTCATGCAGGGCTAACAGCAGATTGCTTTCCCGGCTGTTGAGACCGGAAGAACGGATTTCTGCAAGCGTTGCCCGGGTGGAAAGATAGCGGGTCTTGAGCATATAGTTGTTGATCCTTTGCAGGATTGGAGTATCGCCTTTGCCGGTTGCGATAGCGGTAAGAATCGGGTCTTTGATTTCCTCTTTTTCATGGAGCGCGGCCCCGACAATTTGTTGCCAGGAGCCACCATCGTCCCGAACGGAAAGGAGAAGACCTAGAGGTTTTTTCGTTTTTTTAACGATATACAATCCAATAATCAGGTCGTTTTCATTGATGCCGCCTTTCATCTTTTTCATGATGATTGTCCCTTTGGAAATATCAAATACAGAGGCAATCAGTGAATTATAGCTTGTGGCCAACAGGTAGTCATCAGCCCCATATTTATCGGTTGGATCAAAGCTGCGGTTGCGGAAGCAGTGACAGTTTCCGGTATCCCCGGCAAAGAGCAAGGCGGGGAGGAAGAGCAGCAGGACAAGAAGATATGGTATCAGTTTCATGGTGTTTGGCAAAATAATTGCTCTATAAGGATGTCTGAAGCAGGATGCCTGTGTAACTCCTCACAGGGCAAATAACTATGCGTTTTCATTACCTCAAACCTGTAACTGCTTACAGCCGCGTCATATTTGCGCAGATAAGCGGAGACTTCGAGCACGTCTGTTCGCAGGTAAGCGAGCGCAG
>JALSNT010000198.1 GCA_026986885.1 Desulfobulbaceae bacterium | reverse complement strand
ACAAGGGACGGACAACCTTGAACTATTCTCTGAAAAAACCGGGATTTTACCGGGTCCGGGCCAGTAATATCGACAAAATAAGCAATTATAGCCCGTGGCGCGAATTCAAGGTCGATACCCTGAACAAGAACCAAGACATTCAAGTCCATGATATCTCTCTTGCGCAACTGCAACAGGCCGCTCCCGTCACACCGGTCATTCTCCTGCCGCATAATAACTCGACATTTACCGAAGGACAACTCATTACCCTCAAGGTAAAGAATGGAAAACCTGCAAAATTTTTCCATTTATTGATAGAACGCAAACCATTAGATGGCACAGGAACATATCAGCTACTTGTCAAATATTATAGAATGAAAAAAACAGATAAAGATATAGTCAGAGACCTTGTACAGCAAGTTGCGGCGTATGCTGACGCTGACAAGGCGTTCGGAAAATTCAGGGTAAAAGTTGGTTTTTCCTTTACAGGAACAAATTCTGATGAAAAGACATCCTGGAGCAAGTGGGTGTATTTCAAACGAATACCCAAAATATCCGACAACCTGAACAAAATTCGGCACCATCATAACATCATTCCTCCAGTTACCTCTACATCCAGTACAAACCGGGCCATCAATCCCAAGCCGGAACCACCGGGAAAACAACTCCGCTCCATAATCATTCCCCTGCTGGTGCAGATTGACGGCCACTCCTTCCGGGCACCGGCAAAGGTGCGGGTGCAGCTCCATAACGCCCCCTATAGCCGCCTGCCCTTTGAGCTGCGCTACCGGCCGCACAACGGATCGACGTACACAACTCTCCGTAAACCCAGCCACCAGTTCAGCCGTATCGGTAAGCTGACCACGCTGACCCTTGAGCTGAACAAACCGGGCCAGTATCAGGTGCGATTCAAGACCAGCGGCCGGGGCGCATGGGGAAGCTGGACAGGCTTTACAGTAACGAAAAATATCAGCCACGCTGCGACCCTGGGCCACCGGTTACACATGAAACCTGCGGCCTCGAGGATGATCAATTCCCAGCCGGAACCGCCGGGCAGGACAATGCAGCAAAAGGCAAAAGGTTCAACTCATGCCATGTCTACGGCCACAGGCAACACACTGCGCAATACCAGCCGGATCAAGATGGCGCCTCCCGCAATAACAAAACCGCGCAATGGACAGAAATTCATGCTGACCGGCAGGAACCTGCACGTCAAGGCAGAAATTTCCCATGCTCCGGGGCAAAAGGTGCAGCTTGCCGTGGAACGGGAAACAGGGAGCCGTTTTGTCACCCTGACATCGGGTATCAGAATTCACCGGATGAAGACCAAAACCACGGTTGATATACTGGTTGCCGATATCGGCAAGTACCGGCTGCGGGTCAAAGGCACGGATAAAAATGGACGTTGGGGCAAATGGACGACCTTTACCGTGGACAGGCTGATGAAAAACCAGCCCACCCTGCATACGACCAGGCCAACTGTTGCGCCGACAAACCAGCAGACCGGCTCCGATACATCCCCGGCCATGGGAACCGGTCCACACCTGCAACTGGTCCACTGACCTATGTTAACAAGTACCTGTCTGACAAAAATGGTCGGATAGCCCACATAACCGTTCACCGAAATGCTGTTTCGCCCGCATTACCAGCATAATGTAAACGTTTACCAGTGCCCCATATTCGTTCAAGCAGGCCAACGAGTCTATAGCCCGCTATGTGAGGAGGCCTGATCGGACGAAGATGGGGTGCTGGTGAACGTTTACTAGCCCACATATTTCACAATCGGTCTACTGCAACGATCTGGAAACACTACCAACGCCCCGGCGCCGAAACGCCGGGGCGTTTTTTTTACCATCACACATCCCCCCCCAAAAAAAAACAGGATTAACTTGTCAGCCGCCAATACATGGCTGGTTGAAAAATGAAAAATTCTGATTACCGACAAAGATCAGTCGGCAGAAGATACCATCGCTGAAACAGTAAAGTAGTGGAAAATATGCTCCACATCCGATCAGTTAAATAACCAGGGCCTGGGGTCAACAGCGATGTTGTCCCAGAAACGACCCGGCCGAGTTTTTTCATACGTAATCGAAAAAAATTTGAACCTTTCTCTTTTGCTGGATCACTTACAAGTGAAGATAAAAAATGGAAACAAATGAATAGGACCGAAGGACAACGTTTCTGCGAAAATCCAGCGCATAAAAACAGAGGAGGAAAATCATGAAAAAGAAATTATTTGTTACGGAGTGTCTGGCCGGTCTGCTGCTTATAATGGGGCAGACAGCCCAGGCGGGTATCCCGGTCAATAACGCCCTGCACCTGACAGGAGCAAACAATCTGCATCTCAATAAAAACATTTCAAAAAATCATCTCCACCTGAAACCAGACCTGACGGTAACCAATATCAAGGCAATTGAGCGCTCCCAGGGCGGCTGCTACCTGCAGGTGACCTTGAAAAATTCCGGGATAATTGACCTGCCGGGTTCAGTCTACTCCGGCCCCAGAGTCGGAATCCAGATGTATGCCGGACATAATCCGTGGGGCGGCATGGTACTCCATGCCTTTGATCCAGCAAAAAAATTGCAGAAACACGGACATTCCCTGACCAGGGACTGGTTTAAATCAAACAACCTGATCCTGCAGTCCGGCAAGACCTATGCCATGAAGGTGGTAGTTGATTCCAATCACCAGCTCGCTGAAGCCAATGAGAACAACAATGTCCTGGTTAAGAAAATAACCTGTGGTTCTCAGGCCCGGAAACCAGACCTGACAGTGACCGGAGTGACCATTAAAAAGAGCAGTTATAATCCCGCAAAAGGCAGAATCTTCATTACCGTGAAAAACATTGGCGGCCCCATTCCCAAGAGCCAGTTCGACAAATCATCCGTATCCCTGCTCAAGGGAAACAGCACCTGGGGAACCTATGCCCTCAAGGCAGTAGACCGCTCAGGTGTACTCAAGCGGGCGGGCGCCACCCTGACCTTTCCCTGGAACGCTATCCTGGTTAATGCTGGGACCTATAACATCGGCGCATTTGTTGACAGCAACAACGCCGTTGCCGAAAGTAATGAGCACAATAACCGTTATAACCCGCGGGCCGTCATTTTCGGACACAGGGCGTCGCTGCCTGACCTTGGTCTCTATGGCTTCATCAAAATCGGCAAAAGGAAAAAACAGGTGGATTACAACCACACAATCACCCTGACCCCGGCAGATGCCCATCTGATCAGCAATGGTCGACCGACCTTTGATGTCTACTATGGCTACCGGGAGTACAACGGGGTGCCGGCCGGCGGCTTTGAAAACAAAATCTATTTCAACTCGACCATGGTCAGCAGGCAGAGCAACCTGGCACTCAGAGCAAAGGAAATCAAGCAGGTTCACACCCAGGCCTACATGGGGCCTGCCGCCGGTCGGCTCTGTATCAAAATTGATGCAACTAACCGTATCCATGAAAGCGGGGACTCAAACAACAACGGCTGTATCAATGTTCGGTTCTCCGGCTTTGATAATGGTGCGGCCAGCCATACCAAGGTTCCCATCGGCAAAATAAAAAACGTTCCCCGTCATAAACCCAACTTTCTTCTGCCCGGAGATAAGGTGAAAAAGG
>JALSNT010000197.1 GCA_026986885.1 Desulfobulbaceae bacterium | reverse complement strand
GAGGAAGAATGGTTAAGAAATTTTCCATGCTGGCATTGGCAGGGTTGATAGCTCTACCGGCTATGGCTTCTGCCGGCGCCGGCAAAACCCCGCAGGATCTGACAGCAAGAATCGACCAGCTGTCTCGGGAACTTGATGCCTTAAAAGCACAGCTCGCCAAGCAGAACGAGACCATTACCGAATACGGCGACACGGTCGATGACATGAGTGATATGCTGGATGAAAAATCCGAATCCTGGGATCTGGCTGCCCGATTTAAATTTTATGGGGATTTTCGGGCTCGCATGGATTCCTACCATGCCGATTCCCTTTTTGCCGCCGGTACCCCGCTGCGTATGAATGGTTTTGGCCCAAACGGCATGCCGACTTTTGCCCGGGTTTCTCAAGGCGATCGTAATAACGACACCTTATTTACCAACCGTTTTCGTCTGAACATGCGGGTCAAAGCGACTGAAAATGTTGAGTTTAAGGGACGGCTGGCCATGTACAAGGCATGGGGCATGCAGACCACTCCCGCCGGGCTTGCCGACGGCGGCAACAGGGCCCAGAGCTTTCCAATCTTTGACGGCAGTGCAAGTCGCCAGCCTTCCTCCAGCGCCCTCTATGTTGATCGCGCTTTTGTCAACTGGAACAATATCGGCGGCTTGCCGATCTGGTTCTCCATCGGCCGTCGACCGACCACGGATGGACCGCCTGCACAGTTACGTATGGGCAACGATTCCAGGATGGCCACCCCCATCGCCTATATGGATTATCCTTTTGACGGCATCTCTCTGGGCTATGCCTATGCCTGGGGCAATGATATGCTGGGAACAGGCCGTATCCGTTTCTGTTATGGACGCGGATTTGAAGATGGTCTGCAATTTGATAACCAGTCAAACAGGTTAAATGACACCGATTTTGCCGGTTTTTCCTGGGATGTCTTTAAAGCCGGGCATCGTTTTATGAATATCCAGGCATTTGAGGTCTTCAACCTGTTCAACTATCCGGACTTCCAGTCGGATTTTGTCAACTACGGCGCTTCTTTTCCGCAGGACAAGGGCGGTTTCGGGCCACAAAAGAACCTGGGTAATGTTTATCATACCTCGGCTGTATACATGGACAAGGTTGCCGGCCTGAATTACTTCCTGGCCGGTGGCTGGAGCCATACCGACCCGAATAGTAATGGCTTTTTTAATGATTATGCCGCGATGGGACAAGCTCAGATGATGGGTATGCAGCCCCAGACCAATACCGGTTCAGAAGATGGCTACTCCATCTATGCCGGTGTCCGCTATGACATTGACTCCATCGGATTAAAATTAGGTGCTGAATACAACTACGGATCCCAGTACTGGATCGCCTTTACCCCCGGCCACGACGACGTGTACCAGTCCAAGCTGGCCACCCGGGGTAACGCCTACGAGCTGTATCTCATCTATGACCTGCCCACAGGCGAAACTATCTCAAAATATGCCAAGACCTTTATTCGTCTTGGCTGGCAGTACTATGACTACAATTATGCAGGCGGCTATGACTGGAACATGAAACCATATGATCTGGATGATGAACAGCAGTCTTTGCAGGCCCTTGGTATTAATCCCGTTGAAAGCGCCAACCAGTTCTATCTGACCTTTGAGGCCTATTTTTAGTCGCTTTTTCCATCAATAATTTCAACCGGGGGAAAGCCTTTAACAGGCTTTCCCCTTTTTATTGCGACGCGGCGAATTATGGTTCACAAAAGGTATAAGGACGGACTTCTTCTGTACAGAAGCGATATCCTTAACATTCCCCATGCCATGTTTGCCCGCCATGGAGGATGCAGTCCCCCGCCTTATGATTCACTCAACTGCAGCTATGGGGTTGGTGATGATTTTACTCTGGTTAAAAAGAACCGCAACCGGATTAGAAAAACTCTGGGGATCAAGGAGATTAAAGCCGTTACCCAGGTGCATGGTGACGCCATACTCGTTATTGACGGAATGCATCAGAAAACCCACTCCCCGGAGTATGATGCCTTGATAACAGACAGGCCGGGAATCGGCCTGCTTATCCAGCAAGCCGATTGTCAGGCAATACTCCTCCATGACCCGGTACAAAACGTCATTGCCGCAATTCATTCCGGCTGGCGCGGCTCAGTGAGCAATATCATCGGCAAAACCATTGTTCGCATGCAACAGATATTTTCTGTCCAGGCCCGGGATATTCTGGCAGTCATCAGTCCCTCACTTGGTCCCTGCTGCGCAGAATTCATCAATTACAAACGAGAACTACCGCTCCATTTTCGCGCATTCAGGCCCGCAAACAAAAAAGATCATTTTGATTTTTGGGCCATCAGCAAAAAACAGCTTATTCTGGCCGGGGTTGATAAAAAAAATATCGACACGGTCGGTCTTTGCACTGCATGCAAGCAAAATTTTTTTTCGTATCGACGGGCTGTACGACAGGGAAACGGACAGACGGGCAGAAACTGCTCAATTATTGCCCTGCCGTAGGCAGGAGAACAGTCCCGGCACGAAAAGAAAAAGATCAGGAGCGAACGTCCGGCAATTTAAAATCGCAGATAAGGGGGGCGTGATCGGAATAGAGCACTTTCGGAATGATAAAATTTGTCACTTTGATTTCCGGGCTGTGCAGAATATAATCGAGCTGTCGTTTCGGTGCCCGACTGGGATGCGAGGGCAGCCCCTCCTGATTGGCACTGATCAGGCCGCTGGCGCCAAGGAACAAATCCAGCTCCCTTTCTCCCCAGAGCACATTAAAATCACCGGCAACAATCAACGGCCCTTCCACGTCCCGTACCAGCCTGTACAACTTTTCCAGTTGGTACTGGCGATTGCGGTAGGTGAGGGAGAGATGCACCAGGAAAACAGTCAGCATCCCCATCCGCGCTTCTATGACTAAGCGTTTAACCCCTTGTTCAAAATAATGAAACCGATGCCTGCGAATAGGAACCCTGGAAAGAAGGGCATTGCCCTGGGTATTTAACAACGGTACCTTGTTGGCAACCGACTGTTCCCCATATTTTGACTCAATGACATGATAATGGCCAAGCCTCTCTGCTATTCTTCCGGCCTGACACAAGCGACGGGTCCGAAAAGAACCGCCGTCGACCTCGACAAGCGCTATAATATCCGGATTAACCTCTTCAAAGAAGGAAATGATGTCATTTAGAACATTCACTGAGCGTTTCAAATATCCGGCATAGGGAACCGGCAGGTGAAATCTTGGCCCGATGCCCGCACAGTAGCGAATATTATAGAGAAGAAAACGCATGCATATTTATCCGTAACAGAAGACAGAAACCAGAGGACAGAAGACAGAGTTTGTTTCCGCCTGCGGTTTTATCACTGCGAATCTACATTCCGGGCTTCTGTTTCATCTTTTGTTGTGTCCAGCCAAGCTGGACGTGGACGTTTATCCGGAAATCGACTATGACACGATGTCATCCCGGTCGATCGTAACTACTCACAGCCACGCCATCTTTGCACGATCGCGCCTGCCCGCATAACGGACTATAGCGAACAGACGCGCTTGCGCAAATATGACGCGGCTGTAAGCAGTTACAGGTTTGAGGTAATGAAAACGCATAGTTATTTGCCCTGTGAGGAGTTACG
>JALSNT010000196.1 GCA_026986885.1 Desulfobulbaceae bacterium | reverse complement strand
TGACCACCGGGTCAAAACGTTTTTTTATTATTTTTAATGCTTCCAGGCCATCCATCCCCGGCATCCAGATATCAAGCAGCACCAGGGGAATAGAGTTGCTGCCGAGAAGGGAGAGGCCTTCCTCGGCTGAAGCAGCCGTCAGGGAATGAAAGCCTTCATCGGCAAGAATACCGGAGAGGGCCTCCCTGATGGGCGCTTCATCATCAATGATAAGGATGCTTTTTTCAGGCATGGTTATCTCGTTACAGGCGGCCAAGAAAAGCGCAGGGACGGGTAGCAAAATCGCCCAATTCAGGTCAAAACCACTCTCTGATATATGGGAGATATATATGGGAGATGATAATATCAGGAATTACAGGGGAGCTCAACCGTAAATATGGAGCCGGACGGCACATTGTCATGGACTATGATAGTGCCGTTATGTTCGGCAACAATGGTATGCGTGATCGCAAGGCCCAGGCCGGTGCCTGATTTTCTGGTGGAAAAGTAGGGTTCAAAAAGCCGGGTTTTGACATGATCGGTAATGCCGGGACCGGTATCGGCCACAGAAAGCAAGACAGAGTTTATATTCTTTGTAAGGGTGATATGAATCTCACCGCCTTCAGGGAGCACTCCCACCGCATTATCCAGGAGATTGATAAGCACCCGTTTTATCTGGACGGGATCAAAGGAAAAAAGAGGAATATCGGGTTCAATATCAGTAGAAAAATCTATATGCTTATGTCCTTCCCGGTAAAGAACAAGGGTATCGGTTACAATGGTAACCAGATCACTTTCTTTTTTTCTCACCCGTGGCATACGGGCAAAATCAGAAAATTCGCTCACCAGTCGCTTTATCTCATCGACCTGGGTAATAATTGTTGCCGTGCACTGATCAAATATTTCTTTATTTTCCTCAATGGTTGCCAGGTAACGTTTACGCAGACGCTGGGCCGACAGTTGAATCGGTGTCAGCGGGTTTTTGATTTCATGGGCGATACGACGGGCAACCTCCTGCCAGGCGGCCAGACGTTGAGCTTTTTCCAGGTTTGTCAGGTTGTCAAAGACGATGACATAGCCGATGGATGCGCCTTCATCATCAAACATTCGTGTTACGTTTACCAGAAGAGACAACGTCTCTCCCGGGCGAACCGTCAACCGCAGGTGGCGCTCGATTGAATGTTTTTTTGATCCATGCAGTTCCCGGAGGAAGTCTTCAAGAACCATGACATGGGAACGGGCCAGCACCTCATGAAAGTCCTTTCCAAGAAAATCATCGGGATTAATTTTTAACAGCTGTTCAGCGAATGTGTTAACGGTGGTAATGATATTTTTTTCATTTATGGCGATGACGCCTGCGGCAACATTTTTTAAAATGGTTTCAAGGTACCGGCGCCGTTGTTCGGAAATGGAGGTCGATTCCTGCAGGGCGTGGTGGGCCTCGGCCAGTTCCCGGTTCGAGGTGAGAAGATCTGCGGTCATGGAGTTGAACGAGTCGACCAGCAGGCCCATTTCATCATCGGATTCCTTTTCCAGGGTAAAGTCGAGGTCGCCGTCGGCAACTCTGCGTGTGGCCAGGGCAAGTTTATTGATCGGGCCGGTGAGGGTTCGGGCGATATAGAAGCCGAACCAGATAGCGCCAAAGAGGATCAGCAGGGTGATGATCAGCAACATGATGATCAGGCTCAGCTTGATGGGAGCTTTCAGCATAACAAGCTGCCGATAATCGGTTATACCCTGGGAAACAGTATGCATCAGGCCGATTTTTTCAGAGGGAATCAGCAAGGTGGTGACCAGAAAGAACAGGCCGTTATCATAGGCGGACAGGTGCAGGGGGACAATAGCCTGGACAAGCTCGCCCAGGGTCGTAGCCACGGTAACGATCCTGGTCTTGTTTTCCTCCTGGGCCAGGCGCACGGCCTCGGTCGGGGTTGCCGGCAGGACTATGGAGAGCAGGCGGGGGCCACGAACCGCGATGCGTTGCCGGCGATTATTGTCCAGCAGCGCCAACCCGTCCGGCGCTCCGGGCGGGGCAATGGCAAGGGTGCGTTCAAAGAGCTCTTTTAAAGCCTGCACATCATCGGTCTGCACCTGACCGTTTTCCATGAGAAGAGCTACCTGCCGCCCCATGTTTTCAGCCCGTTTTTCCGTATCATGATAAATTGTCTGGGCCAGTTTGAGGGAGGCCTGCAGGGAATCTTCGACATTTGAGTTGAACCAGTAATCCATGGAAGTGGAGACAAAGCGCAGGGAGATAAAAAATAAAATGACAGTGGGGACGAGCGACAGGGCGATAAAAGAAATAACCAGTCGGGTACGAAGCTTTGAGCCTAATATTTTCTGCTTGCGTTCAAAGATGAGTTCCACCAGGTTGCGAAGAACCAGGTAAAGCATGAGCAATAACAGTAAGCCGTTGATATTGATCAGGGCAAAGATAAGAACCGTACTGGATATAGGGAGTGATGTCTCGCCTTTGAGCAGGCCGTTTTGCAGGTAACCAAGCAGTGGAATAAGAAGAGCGCAGAAAAGGATTACATAGCGAATAAGACGTTGTTTTTTCTTTTTTTGTTCTGCTGTCAGCATGGGGTGCGCAGGGAGCTGATCCGGTATTTGGGGTTAATATCTGAATTCAACGGTACGCCAGTCGGTTTCAAAATCCCAGAGGGAGGTAAAGGGAAGGATATAATGGATACCCAGCGGCAGGGTCGTCTCGGCAAGAGTGGCTTTTATTTTCAGGGCATACGGCGCATCGGCAATTAATTTCCTGCGGGCAATGAGCGGAAAACCGTTGAGCTCGGCCATGAGCTGTTGGGCCTCCTTGAGTGAGCGTGTTGTTACGATCCTTCCTTTTTGTTCTGAAAAGGTGATGGAATATTCCTGCTTTATGGAGTCATATTTCACGCTGTGGGTAATGCTGGTTTCTACAAGGGTCGCGTCAAACCATGCCTTGCGAATTTTATCAAGCTCAATATGAAATTTAAAGGTAACGGGCAGGCCGTTTCTGATCCCTTTAATCATTTCCGGGGTAAAGCCGTTCTCGACGGTGGCAAAGAGGATCAGCTGGCTTTCCGAGGTGGTGATGATGATATCCTTCAGGTCCGGGTCTTTCTGTTGTTGTGCCATAAGCGGCAGAGAAAAGAACAGGAGTAGGATGAAAAAAAAGGAAAAAAGGAAAAAGGTACAGGTACGTTTCATTGACGGCAGCATAAATTTTTAAAAAGATGGGGCGACAAAAAAATCGTCGATCGCCTGTAATTCGGTTTTCCCCGGAAGATATATTTCCTGTGTTATTTTTCCGGCTGCCTGTTTCTTTGCACGGCCCTTGAAAGAATCAGTGCCGACAGTCGGGCGGAAATGATTGTACTTTGATTGTTTAGTTTGAGGGCGGCTGAATTTTTAAAGATACCTGAACAGGACAGAGTTGTCCAATGAAAAGGGCGGCATAATGCACGACAGATTTCTTCTAAATTGAGTGTTTCTGTTGAAGAATTTACGCTGCAGGCCTGTTACCCGGTTTGTTGGAAGGATAAGGCACATTGCACGGCTTTTTGCCATCGTTTAAAAAAAGCCTGGTATTTTTTGGAATTTTTTTCCGGTTGATAGGTGGTGTGTTGTCCTGCTGCTTTGTTTT
>JALSNT010000195.1 GCA_026986885.1 Desulfobulbaceae bacterium | reverse complement strand
TTGAAGGAATTCCAATAATCATTTTTTCTCCTTTTCTTGTTTATGGGTTACTTCCACTTAAATTGATCAGCGCCTTACTCCTCATTTCCCGTCATAAAAAAACAAGAACTTTTTAAGACACATTGTAGAACCACGCTCCTGCTTCTGCGGTTTGAAATTCGATATTCGTAGTTATGTCAGGTTGCGGGTATTCCGCCTTATGTGTAATAGTGTAGGTCTGGTTGAGCCCCGCGAAACCGGACATTGATGACGGAAATCTCCTGTCCGCTTTCGCTGCGCTCAAGCAGACCTACTACTCTGCGAGACTTCGGGGCCACGCTCCTGCTTCTGCGGTTCGAAATTCTGCGGTTTGAAATTCGATATTCGCATTTATGTTGGGTTGCGGGTAAAACTCGCCTTAGTTTACATATAGCCGGCATTGTCTTGCCGTCGCCCTCAATTAACGTGTCAACTGTTCTATTTTTTCCCATGCGCTTCGAATTTTCGTGCCGATTGGACTGTCACCGCATTCAGTGACGGCAAGTCCTTTGACCATGGCCTCGGTGACCAGAGGATCATGGGGAAGCTTTGCCAGCAGTTGATAGCCGCTTTCCTGACAATACTGTTCTATATGCCCTGATTCTTCGTCGTTGAGGTCCGCTTTATTAATGATAATTCCCACCGGAATACGAAAATGACCACAAAGTGCGGCCACCCGTTCAAGGTCATGGCGTCCCGACGGTGTCGGCTCGGTGACGATGACGGCATAATCCGTTCCCGAAAGTGAGCTGATAACCGGACAGCCGATCCCGGGTACGCCGTCACTGAGGATACAATCTATATTTTTATCCTTTGCCAGCTTTTTCGCCTCATTTTTGAGCAACGCCACCAGACGCCCGGAATTTTCCTCGCCGGGAAAGAGCTGAGCATGCACCATGGTGCCGAAACGTGTTGTCGACACATACCAGCGACCGCAATATTTTTCCGGGAAGGCAATGGCCTCCTCCGGACAAAAGGTGACACAGACCTTACATCCTTCACAGCGGATAGAATCAACACTGTAGACCTCAAGATCATCATGATGGATGGCGTTGTATTTGCACATCTCCTCACAAAGACCGCAACTGATGCAATCGGCCTGATTTATCCTGGCCTCATTACCGGCATGAAACTCTACTTCCCGTTCATGTACAGGCTGCAGCAACAGATGAAGATCAGGCGTATCGACATCCAGATCACAGATAATCTTGTTTCCTGAAACATGGGCAAAGGATGCAGTCAACGAAGTTTTACCGGTTCCGCCTTTACCGCTTATCACTAAGATTTCACGCATGGCAGACCTCCTTGCCGGACCCGGTAGCCAGGGCGCGAACTTTATCGCGAAGTGAAGAAAAAATATCGGCCAGCGCATCGGAAACTTCCGCTATAATCCGGCCCTGCGAATAGGCCTCGGCTATCTTCCGCTCAAAGGGAATTTCCGCTAAAATGGGGATATCCTTCTGCCGGCAGAAATCATATATTGCATTGGTCCCCACACCCGCCCGATTGATGACCGCACCCATGGGCCTGGCAAGCGGGGAAAAAGACTCCCAGGCAAGCTTGAAGTCATGCAGGCCAAAGGGCGTGGCATCCGTGACCAGGACAATGACATCACTATCCATCACCGAACACAGAGCCGGGCAGCTCACCCCCGGAGGCGCATCAATAACGACATCGCGCCCTTCCTCTGCAATGATATCCTCCATCACTTTTTTTACCTCTTCCATCAGAGGTGGACTCATTGCTTCACCTACCCGCAGGCTTGCGGATAAAAATATATCTTCCCCTATCCTGCCGCGGTTCAACACCCCCAGTTCCCGTTGTCCCTTTGTCAATGCTCCTTCCCGGCAGATCGCCATACAGCCGCCGCAGCCATGGCACATATCCGGGTACAGGGTCAGAGTGGAAATCATCAGAGAGATCGCCTTGAACTGGCACATATCTACACACTCTCCGCAGAGTGTACATTTGGAGGTATCCAGGACGGGTATTTCCATCCAGGCCTTCTGCGTATCGGAAGACAATTCCGGATGCAGGAAAAGATGCAGATTAGGCTCTTCAACATCCAGATCGACCGCCACAAGAGGAGAATCCCAGACAGAGGCAAGGGAAGCGGTTACCGTGGTCTTGCCTGTTCCGCCCTTGCCGCTGGCAACAGTTACTTTCATTTATCTTTTCCTCCGTTCGCCCGGCAGGGACAACAACGGCAGAATTACCGCAGACTCTGTGGTTGCATACGTCGAACGACGCGCTCGTCCGCGGTAGACTGCTCGAAAAATATTCCACCTGAATTGAGCGTTCCTGTTAAACACCAGTTTCCCTATTCGGCTTGTCCGCAACGGGTACGTCACCATTTATGTATTTTGCGACCGCCTCACGTACTGTCATATTTTCGCAATCCTGTCCCACCTTTATACCCGCACCCGTCAAGGCGGAAAACGCCTTGGGGCCGACATAACCGCTCAGTACCACCCCGGCCCCTGCCTTTGCCACAATTTCCGCCGCCTGAATACCGGCACCGTGTCCCATTACCTGGGTGCTGCCGTTATCAATATATTCTGTTTCCATGGTGTCCGGATCAACAATTAAAAAACCACCTGCCCGGCCAAACCGCTCGTCCACCTTATCGTCAAGCTTCGGGCCTTCACTGGAAACGGCTATTTTTTTCATTTGTCTGTCTCCTGTATTCAGTATATACATCGGTATCGCCGTATCATTGTTCCGATACTCCCTGTTCCGCCCCTTCATGATAAAATTTCCACCCTCAATACGGATGGCCATTCCCTCAGTAATGGCACGGGCAACTACCTGCCTGGCCTGGGCAAGTATCCTGCCCAGCGTGTGACGCGAAACCGCCATCCGGTCGGCAGCCGTTTGTTGATCAAGCCCCTTTGCATCCACAAGACGCAGAGCTTCAGCCCCCTCAACAGTCAAATACACTTCCGTCAGCTCCGGCATGGGAATACCGCGGGGTTTAAAATAAAGGGCCCGGGGTATCCTGGACACCTGTCTGCATTTTGTCGGTCTTGCCATAATCTTTTTCTATTTTGCTCAAACGAGCGAAACAATAGTGATGCCTCCTTTCCCTGTCAACCGAAAAAAATGGCGGGGCCGCAAAATAATGCATCCCCTGGAAAAATGAACGAAACAACGACCGACATCCTACCGGCCGCCAAAACCTCCGCAGTTCATATCGTTACCGCCGTTTTTACCTCCCCTGCAACCGCAACCATGATTTCTCCGGCCGCAACCCCGACCCCGGCTGCCGGCAGCCGGGCCGACTGTCGAATTATTGCCCGGTTGGCTACGACATCGTCCCCGTCCTCTGCCCGTCATCGGTCCCTGTGGTCCTGTTCCATTTTGTGCAGGCATAATATTACCTCCATATTTTTTATCTAAAACGGCATTACATAGCCATCGTCTTGATTGGTCCATCACTTATTCAATCGGTCCGTTCTCTTTTTCCGTCAACTCCCGGCTATTCAGGGAAGACCGACCTTTCCGGTTAATCATATTTTCTTTTCTTCTGCGCTGTATTTTCTTATGCCTCTTCCTGCCGCCACGACCATGACCGGCTCGACACCGATCCCCTGCATCCT
>JALSNT010000194.1 GCA_026986885.1 Desulfobulbaceae bacterium | reverse complement strand
GGGTTGGCGGCCTGGGGTCAGGATGGAGACAGGATTCGTCGCATGCGGCAGAACACCGAATTTTCGATCTACACACCGGGTTCCAGCGCCGGTTGTCCGGTTTCGGTCCTGAACAGTCTGCAGGCACCGGGCGAAGAGGTCATCGCCGATGACGAAGTCCTTGCCGAGATGGTCAACTCGGCTGTTTCTTCTCTGCTGGTACTGGTGGGTATCAAGGCTGATCCCCTCAAGAGCCGGCAGCATATTCTGCTCTCCTCCATTCTCCTTGCCCACTGGCGCAAGGGCGAGGATCTGGACATGGAAGGTTTGATAGGTTCGGTGGTTAAACCTCCTTTTGAACGGGTGGGGGTCTTTTCGCTGGATAATTTTTATCCACAACCCGAACGAATGGAACTGGCCATGCAGCTGAACAATATCCTGGCCAGTCCCTCTTTTGCCGCCTGGAGCAAGGGGGCATCCCTTGATATTGATGCGTTTCTTTATACGAAAGAGGGGAAACCACGCCATTGTATTTTTTCCATTGCCCATCTCGGGGATGAGGAGCGGATGTTTTTCGTTACCCTGCTGCTTGGCCGCCTGTTAGGGTGGATGCGCAGGCAACAGGGCAGTTCAAGTCTTCGCTGCCTGCTCTATATGGATGAAATATTCGGCTATTTTCCGCCAAGCGCTAATCCGCCGGCAAAAAAGGCCATGCTGCTGCTGCTCAAGCAGGCGCGGGCCTTTGGTCTGGGAATCGTCCTTTCCACCCAGAATCCCGTTGATCTGGATTATAAAGGACTCTCCAATATCGGTACCTGGTTTATTGGTCGTCTGCAGACAAGGCAGGATCAGGAGCGTGTACTGGCAGGTATTACAGGCAGCGGCGGAAAATTTGACAAAGCACGGTTTCGTGCAATGATGGCCAATATGCGGGGGAGAACATTTCTCCTGTCCTCAACCCACCGGCCCGAGCCGCTTCTCTTTGAAAGCCGGTGGGTACTTTCCTATCTGAAAGGGCCGCTTTCCCTGCAGGATATTGGCAGGCTGGTGGATGCGGATGAACCGGAAGGCCGGGAAAAACCCTCTACCTTACAAACCGACCCCGAGGAAAAAGGTCGTGCCGACGGCAATGCACCGCTGCTGCCGGCAACCCTTACCCAGTATTTCGTGCCCACGCCTGTTCCCATGGAAACCGTACAGTATCGTCCCTGGTTGACAGGTATGGCCAAGGTCCGTTTTTTCAGCCAAAAACGAAATATCGATAAGGTTGAAGATGTCTGCCTGCGTCTTCCTGCAGGTACAACAGTGCGTGATTTTTCCTGGGAAGATGCTGAAAATTGCCCGCTTAATCCGGCTGACTTCCTCGATGGTCCCCAGCGGGGAGCAGTATTTTTTCCGGTATCAGACGGCCTCGCTGACAGAAAGAAAATTACAGCTTTAAAAAAACAGCTCAGTGATTACCTCTATCATGGTAAAAAGCTGGAATTGATGCGGGTACCTCTGTTGAAGCTTGAGTCACGGCCGGGCGAGAGTGAGGCACAGTTTCATCAGCGGCGGGCTGCCCTGCTACGGGAGAAAAAAGAAGAGCAGGTGAAAAAAGTTGAAGAACGGTTTAAAAAAAAGCAGCGTCAGCTACAGGTACGTCTTGACAGGGCCGTGGCCCGGCTTGACAAGGAAAAAGGCGATGTCAAGGCACGGAGCGTCGATACAGCTCTTTCCTTTGGGGTTGCCGTTTTCGGCGCATTTTTCGGCCGCAAGGGACTGTCGGTAACCAATGCCGCCCGGTCCGCCCGCGGGGTACGCAGCGCCGGCAGGTTAATCAAGGAAAAAGGGGATGTTACGCGGGTGGAACAGGAAATAGATCGACTTACCGAAGAGCTTGAATCGCTGGCCCTTGATCTGCAGGATGCACTTGCCGGCATCAGCGAACGCTTTGATTCTGACCGCTATCCCGTGGAACCCTTTGCCCTGACTCCCCGGAGGTCGGATATCTTCGAGGTGGAGCCGGCCCTTGTCTGGGAACCGGAGTTTGAGTTTTCCTGAGGGGAAGACACCCGTCAGCCCAGGATCTTCTGCAGGGTATCCTGCTCAATCAATTTGGAAAATTTAAGGTGCACGGAAAAATCACTCTCCAGGAGCTGAAAGGGTTTGACGCCGATGGCCAGTCCCTCTAACAGGAGGTGCCCGGGTTCGGCAGCGATGGGGATGGTCACGCGCATGGTGCGACCTAACAGCAGGCGGGTGTTTTCCTTTTTCGAGATGCGGATCAGGTAGGAAAGGCCACCCAGGGAAATATCGGCTAACTCTCCGCGAAAGCCGCGGCCTATGGGCATGCCGTTATGGTCGATCAGTTGAATCTGTACCTTGCGGGAGAGTTGGATTCGTTCATGTTCTCTGCGGTCAAGTCGTTTTTTCTCCAACAGTTTACAGGTGGTATTGCACTTGCTGTAAAAGCTCCAGAGTTTGTTTTCCAGGCCGGGATAGGCTTCCTGCCAGCGATGAAAGCTTTCAGATTTGAGGACGGATACGTTGACCGCCGTCAACGCCGTCAGAGTAACCGTCCAGAATGAGGCATCAAAGAAATTTTCCCCGATAATCTGTCCGCGCAGCAGGGTGGAGACGAAGATCTCCCGACCATCTTTGGTGTAGGATATTTTTACACTGCCCTGGTTGATAAAAAAAAGTTCATCATTTTTATCTCCCTGCCTGACAATAACTTCCTCAGAGGCAAAGGTACGTTCTTCCAGTTCGTGATAGATGGCGGAAAATTCGGTTGCATTGAGGTCTTCCAGTAGTTCGGACCAGGTTTCCAGCTGATTGGGACTGATGGCCCCGGTTTTTTCTTTTTCAATGAACTCGCCGGAACGGATAATCTCCGTCAAGGCCATGGGATCTATTTCATAGATGCGCTCACGCAATCTTTCGGCGTTCGCAAAATCCTTTTTTTTTGCACACTTGATAACAAGATCATAGAGATCCTGTTTTGCCTCTTCCTGTTTTCCCCTGGCCGCTTTTCGAAAAATGGCCGCTTCCTTTTCCGCCAGTGGATCATGTTTCCGGAGTAGTTGCGCCTGCGGACCGCGGGGCGGGCTGCCGGATTTATCCAAAACCGAGTCCTGTTCTTCAATGGCATGCAGTGCGCTTTCAGCCGCCGTGATAACAGTCGGGCTGTAATCGTCAAGCCCTGGAACATCTTTGGTTGCAATCACCTTGTTGAGACTGGGAATGGCCTTTCTTGAGCGCAGCCTGGCCAGGGCGATGCAGATTTCCGTCTGCAGTTGTTCCGTCTGCGGATGGGATGAGCCGGCACTTGCAATAAGCAGGTCGGCAAGCGGCAGGACTATCCCCTCATCGTGAATTTTTCCAAGCTGTCTGATAATTAACGGTTGCAGTTCCGGTGAGACCCGGGGAAGTTCCCGAAGGAAAAACTGTTTCCTGGCCGGACCTCCGATGAGGCCAAGGGTGTGTACAAGTTCTCTGCTTACCCGAATATCCTCATTGTGGATATAAGGCGCCAGCGTAGTAAAGCAGTCCGGATCGCCGATGGACCTGAACAGGCGGATAATATTTCTGGTGATATACCAGGGGGCATCCTGTTCCAGAAGGAGAAGCAAGGCGTTGCGGGCCGGTTTGCCGATTTCTTCGATCAG
>JALSNT010000193.1 GCA_026986885.1 Desulfobulbaceae bacterium | reverse complement strand
AAAATTACTCATCGTCCATCCTGGGAGAGCCGTGTATAACAATCTGGTTATCTTTATCAGCGAGCTGCATAAGTCGGCCCGTATGCTTCTTATCAGTGTGGTAATCCTTACCGTTGCCTTGTTCTTTCTTTCCAGCGGCCTGATTGTTACCCTGCAGAACCATCTCCATGAAACCCTCTATTTTTTTTCGGTGGCCGGTCCTTTTCTTGCCCATGTCAAGGTTGCTTTTTTCGGGGCTTTGTATTTACTGATGCCCCTGTTGACCTATGTCTTATGGAAGGCAATGGGAAAACCATTTGGGGTCACCGGCCACCGTTTATATCTGTTTGTTATCGCCACCTGTGTGTTGTTTTATGCGGGTACGCTTTTCTGTTATATGGTGACTCTGCCGTACGGTGTGAAATTTCTGCTCGGTTTTCAAAGCCATAACCTGAAGGCGGTTATTTCCATCGGTCGTTTTGTTAATTTCGTCACCATTTTTATCCTTGCCTTCGGGGTTATCTTTGAGCTGCCGGTATTTATGATTTTCAGTGATCAGGTAGGTCTGATCCCGCGGGCGGTCTTTGAGCGTAACAGACGTTTTGCCATCTTGGGCATTGCCATCCTGGCAGCGGTGTTGACGCCGACGCCGGATGCGTTCAACATGGCCCTGATGGGTGTTCCTCTCTACATGCTTTATGAAGCGGGAATAGTTATTATTCGCTTTGTAAACAGAGGGGACGGTAACCGGGAGAAAAGAGAAAGGTTCAATTCAGGAGAAAAATAATTAACCGAATTCTTTACAGGTGATCGAGTTCTCCAGAAGCAGGGCTGCTGTGACGCCGACAATGGTGTTCAGACCGCAGGATGGGCTGCGGGCCTTGAGCAGGGCGGTGGTGATATGCTGGGCACGGGCAACGGCCAGTACCTGCCGGGCGCCCCGGATAAACTGGGCGCTGACATCGCAGCCGTTTTTGTCAACAACCGCGGCCCGGCCGGCCAGTACATCATGACCGTTGCCGCCGACCAGAGCGGCCGGCGGCCGCGGGGTGGCCAGTCCGCCGAGCTGTTCCGGGCAAAGAGGTATCCAGGGATTGCCTTTGAGTTTCTGCATGCATTGTCTGTCCGGTTTACAGCCGCCGTCGTAGCGGGTGCAAAGTCCGGTTAGACAGGCACTGACCAGGTATTGTTCAGGGGTAGCTTTCATGGATGTTGTTTCATGGTAAGGTGCGTGGATACAGGATAATGTGGACCCTCAATTCAGGGTGGATATAAACAGGCATGAACAGGCACCAAAATAATAAAAAAAAACTGAGCAGACAGGAGCGTAAAAGGCTCAAATACATTATTATTCTGGTCAGTGTGGTTGTCCTTCTCCTGTTACTTTTTTTCCCGGGTCGCAGTCTGCTGAGTTATCATCGGATGCGAAAGCAGGTATCATCGCTGATTGAACAAAACCGGCAGCTTGAGCAACACAATCGGGAGCTTGCTGCCGAAATTAAACGTCTGCAGACCGATGATGCCTATCTTGAACAGCTTGCCCGGAAAAAATACGGATTGCTCAAAGATAATGAAATTGTCTTTGAATTTAAATCAGGGAAGAAAAAATCCGGCAGGAAAAAGGATAAATAATCCCTGAAAAATATAGTTTCTTAAATTGATGGTAATCGGCCGCACGGGCCGCAGCTGTCAGGCTCAGGAAAATCCGGATTTTGAAGAACAGCCGGATAGGGCCCCTGCGGGAATGGCCGGCCTGCCCGAACCCATGCGAACATTGGATGCGGAGATGGTTTTTGCCACCTTCATACTTCCGCATTCAGGGCATTTGGGTAGTTTTTTGTCGTGTGTTGAAGTCGTTAGTACTTCAAAATGTTTTTTACAGTCACGGCATACATATTCATAAATGGGCATGATTGACTCCTTGTGAAAAATCTTCGTCAATACGGCATGTTTTCTTTACTTAAATCGTTCAATTCAAGTTCCTTTATGGTAAAAGGATCGTGGATATTTGCTGCTCGTATTGTTGGTAGCGATACCTAAAATAAGCATTGGCTAAAGAGTTGTCAGCAAAAAAAAACACCGGACTGCCGAAAGAAAGAAATGCGCAAATCGTTGATCCCGGTCGGCTGGGCAGTCTGATTGTCGATGTACGCAATTTGTTGCGTTTTCATCAGAATGTCGGCATCAAAAGCTATCCGCAAAAGAAACGGTTGCAATTTCTTTTTCAGCCGCATGGCTCTGCTGCGCCAAAAGCCAGGGGACGGACGGCTGGAAAGAATGATCCAGGATCAAACAGGGCTACAGCGCCGGCCATGGCCGAAGTTCGACGGGCAGTAATGGGTTGCGCGCAGTGCATGGATAAAAAAGACTTACGTATCAAGGTGTTGGGACGCGGTCCGGATCATTGCCGCCTCATGGTGGTCGGCGACTGGCTGCACCGCCAGGATGATACTCCGTCCGCAGACATTCTTTTCGGGGAAGCCGAAGACGACATGCTTGCAAGAATGATGGCGGCCATCGGTCTGTCCATGGAGGAGGTGTATGTCTGTAATGCGGTAAAATGCGTGCCGACCGCCGGACATCCGGACGCCAAATCCTGTCATACCTGTTTTTCCCATCTGCAACGGGAAATTATGGCGTTACAACCAGCATTTATCATGGCAATGGGAGAGATAGCCGCCGGGTTGCTGACCGGTTCTTCCAATCCCCTGGTGCGGTTACGTGGACGTTTTTATCCCTATGCCGGTTCCCAAAAAAATGCAATTCGTGTCATGCCGACCTTTCATCCTCATTTTCTTCTCAAACATTCCGAGCTGAAAAAAATGGTATGGCAGGATTTAAAAATGTTGCAACGGCAACTGGCACGATGAGATGAGGCAGGTGTAAAAGAAACTCCATTTGTAATGATCCTAATTGCGCATTCTGCCCATCTGCAAGTGCAATATTGTTGCCGGTTTGGTTTTATTTCTGGATTAAGCCTGCAAACTATGATAGTTTGCAGCGCTTTTTCCTTTGCCTGATAGACGAATAAATTACAGGAGAACAATACATGGCCGTATATGAGATTCTTCATCCGCTGGTTCGCCATAAGCTTGGATTGTTACGGGAAAAAAATATTTCTACCAAGGATTTTCGTGACCTGTCTTCAGAGGTGGGGATGCTGTTGACCTATGAGGCCACCCGTAACCTGCCGGCGGAAATGGTCACCATTGAGTGCTGGTCCGGCCCGGTGAAGGTGGAACGGATCAAGGGGAAAAAAATAACAATCGTACCTATCCTTCGAGCCGGTATCGGCATGATGGACGGCGTGCTGCAGGCAATCCCCAGTGCCAAGGTCTCTGTGGTCGGTCTGTATCGCAACGAGGAAACTCTGGAGCCGGTCACCTATTTTGAAAAACTGGTGCAGGACATTGACCAGCGCAAGGCCATGATTCTGGATCCCATGCTGGCCACCGGCGGTACCCTGGTGGCGACGGTGGACATGCTGAAACGGGCCGGTTGCCGTGACATCATCGGAATTTTTCTTGTCGCGGCGCCCGAGGGTATTGAACGGATGAAAAAGGAACATCCCGATGTTGATATCTATGTCGCGGCCATAGATGACCACTTAAATGACAATGGTTATATATTGCCTGGATTAGGGGACGCCGG
>JALSNT010000192.1 GCA_026986885.1 Desulfobulbaceae bacterium | reverse complement strand
TCAGGATCCCTGGAAAGACCACCACGGATAGGTATGTATTTTTGTTTTTTTATATTCATGTTCATCTGTGTATCTTCTACGGCCGGCTCTGCCGGCAATCCTTAAGTCATAGAGGAAGTAGGTCTGCTTGAGGGCAACGAAAGCGGACATTGGTGTGCCGGATAACTGTCCGCTTTCGTTGCCCTCAAGCAGACCTGCGATATGTCAGAAATTTGTTTTATATGGCAGGAGTTAAGCCACTAAACGGTACAATAAATAATGAAGGAAACACAACAACAGGCCGGGACTCTGGCAGTGGTCGGCGCCGGACCGGGAGCTGCAGACCTCATCACGCCCAGGGCGAGGTTGGCTATTCAACAGGCCGATGTGGTGGTGGGATATACAACCTATCTTGATCTGGTAACCGATTATATCCGGCCCGGACAGGAGGTGATTTCCTCGGCCATGATGCAGGAAATCGACCGCTGTCGCAAGGCGCTGGCCCTGGCCGATGCCGGCGGCATGGTCGCCCTTGTCTGCGGCGGTGATCCCGGTATCTATGCCATGGCCGGCCTGGTGTATGAACTGGTTCGTGAAACCGGCAGCCCAAGCCGGATTGAAATCATTCCCGGTATTGCGGCGCTTAACAGTTGCGCCGCTATTCTGGGGGCACCGCTGATGCATGATTTTGCCGCTGTCAGTCTTTCCGATCTGATGACTCCCTGGCAGGTCATCGAAAAACGCTTGCAGGCTGCGGCCATGGCGGATTTTGTCACCGTGATTTATAATCCCAAATCAAAAAAACGCACAACCCAGATTGTCCGGGCCCGGGAGATCATGCTTGAATACAGAAAACCCGATACTCCGGTGGGTATTGTCACCGGCGCCACCCGCGCCCATGAAACCGTATGCCTTACCAGCCTTGATGCAATGCTTACCGCGGAGATCGGTATGCAGTCCACGGTGATTATCGGCAATTCCATGACCTTTGTTTTTCAGGATAAGATGATCACCCCACGGGGCTATGACCGGAAGTACGGTCTTGGCGGTACCGGGGATAATAATGGTTAAACCATTAATCCTGGTAACCAATGACGACGGGGTGAATGCGGATGGCCTGCGCAGCCTGCAGGAGGCGGTCGGCTCCCTGGGCCGGGCGGTGATTGTGGCGCCTGATCGTGATAACAGTGCGGTCAGCCATTCCCTGACCATGAACCGACCGTTAAGGGTCGTTCGCCTTGAGGAGGATGTCTACACCGTGGACGGCACACCGACCGACTGCATTACCCTGGCCTTGGACAAGGTGCTGGACCGTCGGCCCGATCTATTGGTTTCCGGCATCAATCCCGGCGCCAATCTCGGTGATGATATTTCCTATTCCGGGACTGTTTCCGCAGCCATTGAGGGAACCATGTACAATGTGGCGTCACTGGCCTTTTCTCTTGCCGGGGAAGCGCCCTTTGACTTTACGGTCGCAGCGGGCGTTGCCTGGAAAATGGCTGCCATGGCTCTGCAATGGCAGCTGCCGGAAAATACCCTGCTCAATATCAATGTCCCGGCCTGTAAAGCCGGTGACATCAGGGGGGTGCGCTTTACCCGCCAGGGGAGAAGAATATACAAAAACGCCATCCAGGAAATTGTTGATCCCCGGGGCCGCACCCATTACTGGATAGGCGGCGGCACCGTGCACTGGAGCGGCGGTGAGGATACCGATGAACAGGCCCTGCGGGCTGGGTATATTTCGGTGACTCCCATTCAGCTTGATCTTACCAACCATGCCGGGATTGATTTTTTGAAAGAACACTGGCCGATGTAAAGAGAATAATATGATGAAAATATTTCTCTATATTTTCACCATGCTTACGGCCGCAGGCGGCGAACTATTACAAAATTATTACATAACCTGCACCATGCCGACATATCAAAATCATATCTTTGGAATTCCTGCTTAATTTTTCACAGTATCCAGGACGTTGTCTGCGTCAAAAATAATTGCCTGTTCGGTGGCATTTACCGGATGTTTACACCAGGCCGCCAACACAATTTTCCGCCTGCCTGTTTTGGGGAAAATTTCAGTATGGGCGGATAATTTTTCCATGACTTGTGTTACATTGGTCTTTTTTTCCCATTTGGCTTCCCCAAAAAGGATACTCTTCCCGTCAATGGATTCGGCTACCACATCGATTTCCATTTGTTTTCCCGTCAGCCCCTTTCCCCACCAGCGTGAAGCTGGTTTCCAGCGTCGGCCTGAAATTTCCATTTGTGAGACCGACAGGCGGGCCAACTCTTCCCATACTTCTGCTGTCTGCATTGTCAGTTTTTGTTGTGAAGCGGCATACACTTCGTCGATTAAATCCTGCTCCAGGAGGGATTGGTTGGGCAAGACGATACGATACCAAAATTGCAGGAAAGGGTCTTTGATCCTGTAAATTGTCTTTTTCCCGGAACGGATGCTTTCACCAAAAGGCACCTCTTTTCTGATGTAGCCAAGCTGGATCAGGTTGGCAAGCGGCCGGGTCAGGCTGCTTGCCGGTTTGCCCAGCCTGCCGGCAATTTCCGACATCCTGTTTGCGCCGCCGGCGATGAGAGCAAGGAGAGAATGGGGTTGACCGGCTCCGCGCATATCATCAAGTAACAGGCGCATGGGCTCTTCATGAAGGACTCCGTCTCTGTCCAGAACCAGTTCTCTGCAGGCAGCTTTTACACTTGAGAATGGCTTTGCAAGTTCCCAGTAACGGGGTACCCCGCCCCAGATGGAATATGCTTCGACGGTTTTGATCGCATCAAACCCGAGGGCGTCAACGAGCCAACCTGGTTCAAGGGGGCGAAGTTTTATGATTTCCATGGCCCTGCCATATAAAGGGGCTGTGCTGTCTAATACAAGTCCCTGCATCATTCGCTGTGAAGAACCGCAGATGATCAGATGGATGGTATTTTTCCTGCTGTCTATCTGCTTTTGCAGAATACTCGGCAGTTCCGGTGATTTTTGTACCAGGTATGGAAATTCATCCAGGATGAGTACGGTTCCTTTTGGGGCCTGGTTGTGAACGGCATTGAACAGAACTTCCCATGATGGATAGGAGACCTGATCAAAGCCGGGGAGGTTCCTGCTGATCTCAGTTGCAAGGCTTTTTATTTGCAGGACCGCTTCCTGTTGATCTGCCAGGTAATAGATGTCCTTTGCACCGGCTATATGTTGGAGCAAAGTAGATTTTCCTAAACGACGCCGGCCATACACCACGATAAATGTTGGTTCAACAGAGCTGAGCGCCCTGGTAAGTTTCGAGATTTCTCTGGTTCGGTTCAAAAATTGCAATCGCATGAATTCCCCTTTATTCAGTGTGAACGCATTGCAAATAAAGTATGCATCATAAGCATAATGTTTGTCAAGCATATTGTTTGGGGAGTTTTTTTTACTGGTCTTTTGAAATGATGAGATGATAGATGATAAAAAATCGCTTGCCCCGCGGACCGCACCAATTCAAAACAGGCAAACCCGCAGGTTGGGATGAGAGAAACAAATCCCCGGCAAACCGGGCTAGATAGGCAACCGCAGTTCCGCGCTTACGCCGCCGCCGGGCCGGTTGCGGAGCCGGATTGATCCATTATGCAACAGCGCGGTTTCCCGGACAAAGTTCAGGCCGAGACCTG
>JALSNT010000191.1 GCA_026986885.1 Desulfobulbaceae bacterium | reverse complement strand
TCGGCGGCCTTGTTGTACAGAGCCAGGCTGACGGCAGCCATCCTGTCGGCCATTTCCGGCCCGACTATTTCTCGCATTTTTGCCATGGAAATATTTTCATCGTGCAGCCCCTGTGCCGCCTTGGTCGAGGGCGTGAAAAGCGGCTCCGGCAGTTTGTCGGACTCGCTCAAGCCGGTCGGCAGCTCAAAACCGCAGACATTGGTATTTTTCCCGTAGGCAGCCCAGAAGGAACCGGACAGATAGCCGCGGACAATACATTCAATGGGCTGCACCTGTGTTTTCCGCACCAGCATGGACCGGCCTTCCAGCTGATCCTGGTACTGTCGGCAGATTTCAGGGTAATCATCAACCCGGGCGGAAAGCAGGTGGTTGGCCACAATATCACCAAGCAGCTCAAACCAGAACAGGGAGATACTGGTCAATACCCGACCCTTTCCGGGAACGGGATCATCCATAACCACGTCATAGGCAGATATTCTGTCGGTTGCCACCATGAGCAGTTTATCCTCATGCCCTGGTATCGCATACATATCACGCACCTTGCCTCGATGCAGCAGTTCAAGTTCGGGACAGTCGGTGCGGGTAATGATATCAGTCACAGCATTGATCCTCCGGAAAAAATGTCCGGATTTAGAGTGTGAAAACTCCGAATCCGGACAAGATGACAGAATAAAAAAACGTCTACAACCCTAATTCCTTTTTCACTGCCTCAATCACAGCGTCACTCGACGTGGCCTCAACGGTGAGCAGTAAGCCCTCTTTTTCATAAAAACCGATCAGCGGGGCTGTCTTTTCATTATAGGTGGCAAGCCGGTGGCTGATGGCCTCTTCGGTCTCATCTTCACGCTGCACCACCCTGGAGCCGCATTTATCACAAATGCCCTCCTGCATGGGCGGATTGGATTTAACGTTGTAAATAGCCTGACAGTCGGGATTTTCACAGGTGCGACGGGTACAGAGGCGATCAAGAATAATTTCCCTGGGCACGTCAATATTAACGGCCTTGTCCAGTGTAATATCCAACCTGGCAAGCAACTCTTTCAAGGCCTCGGCCTGGGGAATTGTTCGGGGAAAACCATCCAGCAGGAAACCCTTTTCGCAATCAGGTTCCTGCAGTCTTTTTTCCATAATTCCCATGATCAATGAATCGGGCACCAGGTCACCACGCTTCATGTAGCCTTCAGCCTCTTTACCCAGATCAGTACCGGCCTGCACGGCACCACGTAAAATATCCCCTGTGGAAATCTGTACGGACCCGTCAATGGCGGTCAGTAATTTTGCCACGGTTCCCTTGCCGGCGCCGGGCGCGCCTAATAAAATCAACTTCATCGTATTTTCTCCTTCATAATTCGGATAATTTACAGGTTAAACGTTTCAATAATATATACGAAAAAAATTTAAAGTATATCCCATTTAAAAAAGAGTTGGTAGCCAAAAAATGGTAAATCCGAAAAATGGTTTTTAAACAAATATGTAATTATCGTCCCTTGACAAGCGTAAAACCCGGCTTATTTTCTGAGTTGAATGCAGGAAGCTCCCCATTGGCAGACAAACAGAGCTTCGCAGGAGTTATTTTCAACCCCAATACAAGATGCACAATATTTTTTTAGCAACCCATACAATTAAACCAAAGGCAAATGCGAGGAGGAAGCCATGGCATTAATACGATTTGCAGAACGACCCAATTTCAGAAATCCCTGGGCCGAATTTGAACGTATCCGGCAGGGACTTGATGAATTATCGCACAACCTGGTCAGTGAGGGGAAGGCGCATATGCATGCCACTGTATATCCGCCGCTCAATATGTATGAAACCAAAGACGCGCTGATCCTCAAGGCGGAACTTCCCGGCGTCCACCCGGATGATCTTGAAATTTCACTTGAAGGGGACACTTTGACCCTGCAGGGCAAACGCCTCCGCAACCTTGATGACAAGGCAACTTCTTATCATCGCCGCGAAATAGAGGCCGGTAATTTCAGCCGTGCCCTTGCCCTGCCGACAAAAGTTGATCTTGACAACATGAAGGCCACCCTGGTCGATGGTATCTTGACAATTACCCTGCAAAAGGCCGATGAGGTGAAGCCAAGACAAATCAAGATCTCTACTGACGGCTGAAACAGGCTGTTGCGTGCGCCTTTGGCCGCCGGGATTGACGAATTTCAGGTGATACGAGCAACAAGGAGGACGATATGAGCGAACAGGAACTCCAGGTACAGGAGAAACAAATGGTCAAACAGGACAGTGAAACCACCAAACCGGAAAAATACTTCATTCCACCGGTTGATATCTTTGAGGACGAAGATAAGGTAACCGTTGTCGCTGAAATGCCGGGAGTGAAAAATACCGGGGTGGACGTGGCCCTGGAAGATGATGTATTGACCATTCGAGGCAGCCAGGAAGACGAGACACCGCAGGAAGGACGACTGCTGTTACAGGAATATGAAAGCGGTAGTTATCTGCGTCGCTTTACGGTTGCGGAAACCATTGATCAGGATAAAATTCGAGCTACCATGACCGATGGGTTACTGACGGTGGAACTGCCCAAAGCGGCCCCGGCCAAACCACGAAAAATTGAAGTCAAAGCAGGCTGATTTAACCAGAACCTGAATTGAGGTTTTAATCGCCCAGCTCGAGTTTTCGTTTCTTTTTTTTCCGGCCTGTCCACTGCGGGCAGGCCGGATTTTTATATGCCACCAGTTCCGCCACCAGTGAACCGACCAATATCTTTGAATGAATGGCCACCGGTACCCGGCAGTCATCATCGGTCAACCAGAATACGGTGTCCCCGTCCTTGTCATAAAGTCCTTTAAAATCCATTTTCGGCATGACTTTAATTGTTCCGACCTCTCCGAACATTGACGATTTTTTTTCCCGTGCCGGCATTGCTACCTCAACTTCATGCCGTTTTTCATCGACAAAGGTGGGCACAATGGGGTTGCCGCCAGTAAAATTCAGGGCCCGGGTAATAAAAAATGATGAAAATTCATTATAGGCAGGTCCGTTGAGGGTAAATTTCTTCAGCGGCCCCCTGTTTTTTTGATACCTGACCTGCAACTTGTTCTGATCATAGAGGGTCAGGCGATGGGTTGTGGAAGACCCGTGTCCCTCTTTCTGCTCCACCTCATAGCGGTATGGAAGTTTCAAGGGGCCCCGCACATAGGTGGTAAAGGTATCATTGACCGGATAAAAAAGGCGAAACAATCCATAATCCCTGATCCTGGCCCGGATTGCATAACCGTCATTGCCGCCGTCCCTGGTAACGGAAAGAAAAAGATCACCGATCTTGATGCCGCCGGACCAGGAAATGACAAAATGCATTTCCTCCTCACCGGCAAAGATGGTCTGTATTCGGTCGCTGTTCACCGGTATCGGCAAGGTTGTGAACTGCCGGGCAGCAACAGAATGGCCGGAAAGGAAAAACAAAAGGCACAGGCCGGGCAGAATTTTTTTCATCATCGGCAATTTCATCGGCTTATGAGCCTAACCGGCATCGCTTGAAAAATTGCTTGCCACGACCACGGAATTAATTTAGCGGATAAAAGTGATGTAATGTTTTACCTGCCATTCCACCGCCGTATTCACACATTGTAATACCAGCGATACCAGTCGACAAACTTGTGCACCCCCTCCTCAATG
>JALSNT010000190.1 GCA_026986885.1 Desulfobulbaceae bacterium | reverse complement strand
CCTCTTCATAGACACCCAGCGGAAAGATCACCCGTCGTCCACCCCAGGCCGCCGTGGTCATGGCAAAAGATTTTTTGTTCATAAAGGCGGAAAAAAAGAGCCTCTTGGTGGAATAACGATCCCGCCCAGGCATTAGCCAGCTGAACAGGCCGCGACCGTTCCCTTCCGGGAGGGCACATATCTGGTGGTGGTATTTGCCTAAAAACCGATTGGATTCATCAAACTTCCGACCGTTTAATACAGAGCCCGACAGCAGGCGAATATTCCTGTCCTCTGCCTGTTGCGGGCACAGATCACCCAAATTCGCCCCGACTTGCGTTCGTATCAGCCGCGGATTGTCCATGGCCGGACCTGCCATAGACACAATCCGCTCCGTCATCAGCCTGCCGGTGCGAAAGAGATGGCCGACCGCTATGACGTCAGGATAGCCGATGACCCAGACCGTTTTTTTTCGGTGAACGGGATCGAGAAAGTGGATATGGGTCGACGGCAGCCCCGCCGGATGCGGACCGTGGAACTCACAGTGGATAATGCCGCCGATGTCGCGTCCGGGTATCTCCGGGCTGCCGTCGGTACAGAGATATGTGGTCGGCGCCAGCCGCTGTACCATTTTCAGGCCAAGGAGAAAGTCTTGTCGGTATTCATTGATTATTACGGCCGGATCCGCTGCCAGCGGCCTGGTATCCATGGCGGTGATAAACAGGGAGTTTGGCCGGGAATCAACATGCGGGATCTTGTCATAGGGACGGGTGCGCAGGGCTGTCCAGAGGCCGGATTTGATCATGGTTGCCCGGATGTCATCACCTGTCAGGCCGTCCGGGCCAAAATCATCGGAGATGGGGAAGAGCCGTTCTTCATCGCCGTCCACCCGGATGATAATCGCCTCAAACCTTCGTTTGGCGCCGCGCTGGATTTTTATGACCTCCCCGGCTGCCGGGGATGTGAAGCGCACGCCGGGATTTTTTTTGTCGATAAAGAGGCATTGGCCAAGGGCAACCCGATCACCTTCGGCCACGGAAAACCGGGGCCGCAGATCGACAAAATCATCACCTGACAGAGCCACGGTCCGCACCGGTAACCCAGAATAAATTTTTTGTTCCGGGGCGCCGGCAAGGGGGATGTTCAATCCTCGTTTTAGCTGAAAGACGCTCATATCAACCCGAAAAACCGGTACTCTGATAATGATTCAACTTTTTATCTATGAAATAGCCTTCGCAGTTGGGCATGGTCTGCAGCATGGCAATGGATTTTTTATGGCCCATGACCATGGCGGCGGTGGCCAGCGCATCGGCCAGGGCGACGGTGGGCGCGGTTATGGTAGCGCTGGCAAGTTCCGGCGGCGAGTAGCCTGTCTTTGGGTTGACGATATGATGGCGTGCAAAATCTTTGCTGTAGGCCTGCATGTAATCGCCGGAGGTGGCAACGGCCCGGTTACTTGTCTTGAGAATAACCAGCTTCCCTGATCTGGAAGGACGGGGATTTTTTATTCCTATCCGCCATGGCTTATCACCTGGTTTTCTGCCACTGACCATCAAGTCTCCTCCGGCTTCTACATAGGCGTTGCCGAAGCCGTTTTGCTTAAGGGCTTCGACGCCCTGATCGACTATATATCCCTTACCGATACCATCCAGAGTAAGTCCCATACCTTGTCGGGTAAGGACAATTTTGTCTTCATCTATTGTGATGTGTCGGTAGTCGGTCACGGCAAGTGCTTTTTCGATAGATACCCGATCGGGGATCCGACCGGCTTGCTGCAGCTTAACCAGCGGCAGGACGGTGATGTCAAAGGCGCCGTTTGTTTTGTCGCTGATAAAACGGGCCAGTTCAAGCACGGTTATCAGGTCATGGCTTGGCCGCTTGATATTGCCGGTCAGGTTGAGGCGCGCCAGTTCGCTTGCCGGATCATGTCTGCTGAGGAGCTTTTCCAGAGCAAGCATGCGGGCAAGTGTTGTTTCAACTGCGTCTTCCAGTCTGCTTTTTTCCGGTCCGTAAAGGGTCAGGTTGACCACGGTTCCCATCATTGCCCGGCTTGCGCGGACGACCTTGTAACGCGAAGAGTTCCGGTACAGTCCCAGGGTCCAGCCGGCCCCGGCGGCCCCGGCCACGGCAATGATCTGCAGAAATCTGCGCCGGTCAACCAGCATTTGTTTTTTTGTGCCTGTTGTCATGTCGGCCTGTCTGGTAATAAGTTGATTTCGTTTGAATTAAGCAATTCGGTATGCCTTCCCGCTTTCCGGTGCCATCGGAAAAAGGCTGTGAGTAGTTACCTCTGTTCTTCCCGATTGGATCATGGGACAGCCAGGGGCGGACGCAGGTATCCATACTACATTTTAGTGCTGATCAACAAGTATTTTTCGGTATAACGGTATCGAAAATGCGGCTGCGGCAGGACGTGGTCAAGTATCAGGGGGCGAGTAATTTGTCCGCCATGGCACGGGCTTCATGCTGAATACAGGTTAAATGTTTTTCATCAATGAAACTTTCTGCATATATCTTGTAAATATCTTCGGTGCCGGAGGGACGCAGGGCAAACCAGCCGTTTTCAGCCACTACTTTCAGTCCACCGATGGGTGCATTATTGCCCGGTGCCCGGGTGAGAATCGCTTTGATCGGCTCACCGGCCAGTGTTTTTTGGCGTACATCTTCAGGTGTCAGATTTTTTAAGGCCTTTTTTTGTTCAGACGTTGCCGGGGCTTCAAAGCGGGCATAGATGGGTGCGCCGAATTGTTCTGTTAACTCCTGGTAATGCATACCCGGATCCTTACCTGTGCCGGCGGTGATTTCCGCAGCCAGTAGATTCATGATGATGCCGTCCTTGTCTGTGGACCAGACCGTGCCGTCTTTGCGCAGAAAACTGGCGCCCGCGCTTTCTTCGCCGCCGAAAAAAATGGTGCCGTCAAGTAATCCGTTGACAAACCATTTAAAGCCCACCGGCACCTCGATGACCTTCCTGCCGAGATGGGCGGCCAGCCGGTCGATAATTGAGCTGCTGACCAGGGTCTTGCCGATTCCAGCTTCCCTGCTCCACTGGGGACGATTTCCGGCAAGATAATTGATGGCAACACTGAGGTAGTGATTCGGGTTCATCAAACCCATGTTAGGGGTGACGATGCCGTGCCGGTCAAAGTCGGTATCGTTGCCGAAGGCGATATCAAAATTTTCTTTATGTTGGACCAGACCGGCCATGGCATAAGGCGAGGAACAGTCCATGCGTATCTTGCCGTCCTTGTCGCAGTGCATGAAGGAAAAGGTTGAATCAAGGGTGTTGTGAAAGACCTCCATGTTGAGCCCATATTTTTCGGCTATGGCCCCGTAATAGGCCAGGCCCGAGCCACCCATGGCATCGGCGCCGATGTGAATCTGCGAATCGTGAAGAACGTCCATATCGATTATATTGTCCAGATCATCGACATAAGGGGAAATAAAATCATATTCCCTGATGAATTCGCTCTCCAGGGCCTCCGGCAAAGATATTTTCTTGACGTTGCGCAGTTTTTCTTCAAGGATTGTATTGGCCCGGTCCTGGATCCAGCCTGTAACTTCGGTGTCGGCGGGGCCGCCTTCGGGGGGATTATATTTGAAGCCGCCGTCATCGGGCGGATTATGGGAGGGAGTGATGACAATGCCGTCGCAGCGGGCGTCATC
>JALSNT010000189.1 GCA_026986885.1 Desulfobulbaceae bacterium | reverse complement strand
TGGAGTGTGGAAATTATGTTGAGAATTTTGCGAAATAAAGCCCAGTCTACCCTGATTCAGGGCCTGGTTCTTTTTATTGCCCTTGTGTTTATTTTCTGGGGTGTCGGCTCCAATATGAATGGAAATCGTAATTCCATTGCCGTTGTCAATGGACAGGAAATTTCCATACAGGAGTATCAACAGGCCTATGATCAGGCTGTGGAAAGGTATCGTCAACAGTTTAACGGTCAGGTTCCACCCGGTTTTTTCGATAAGATCAATTTGAAAAAACAGGTGGTCGGGCAATTGATTCAAGATGCACTTCTGCGACAGGGTGCTGCGGCCATGGGCCTGACGGTCAGTAAGGAGCGTATTCAGCGCGAGGTCGAACAGATGCCTGTTTTTCAAAAGGATGGCCATTTTGACCTTGAACGATATAAAAAAATCCTTACCCGCAACCGGCGAACGCCAAAATCGTTTGAGAGTAGTTTGTATAGGGAGTTGCTGACCAAAAAGGTTGTCCGGGCCATTGGTTCCTTTGCGGTCCTGCCCGAAAATGAAGTCCGCAAATGGTTGGATTTTGCCGGGGAAGAACTTAAACTTGCGGTTGAAGAGATCAAAAGTTCGGATTTTGAACAGAAGGTTAAGGTCAATGATGCGGAACTCACCGCCTGGTTTGCACAGCATAAAAGTGAGTACACCACGGAGCCGAAAATTCGTCTCCAGTATCTGCTGTTTGATGCCGACAAGGATATGAAACAGGTACAGGTCGACGAAGACAAGCTGAAGGAACGCTATGAAAGTTCCCTGGATTCGTATAAAATTCCCGAACAGAGACATGTCCGGCATATTCTTTTTAAGGTTGATAAGCAGGCAGATGCCGCAGTTGTGGCTGCAAAGAAAAAAGAGGCGGAAAAGGTGCTGGCCATGGCCAGGGCGGGGAAGGATTTTTCCGCGCTGGCGAAAAAGTACTCGCAGGGACCCTCGGCAAAAATCGGTGGTGATCTTGGTTTCTTCCCCAGGGGCAGGATGGTGAAATCCTTTGATGACGCGGTTTTTTCTTTGAAGAAAGGCGAGATAAGCGGTTTAGTCCGTTCCCCTTTCGGCTTTCATATTATTAAACTGGAAGAGATTCGTCCCGCCGTGACCCGCTCTTTTGCCGACGTAAAAAATGAGTTGGCCGGCCAGGTGAAAAAAGAAGAGGCAAAGGCCCTGGCCTTTAAAGAAGCATCCCGTGCCTATGAAGGAATTATGCGGGCCGGCAGTCTTGAAAAATACAGCAAGCAGCAGGGGGTAAAAATAGTTCGGACCGATTTTTTCTCCCGGTCGAAGCTTCCTGGTGGAGTTGTTTCTGATCCGGCTTTTGTCAAGGAGGCTTTTTCTCTGGGAAAGGGCGAGCTCAGCTCTCTTGTTGAACTAAAGAATGGTTATGCCATTTTGTTTGTCGATGATATCAAGCCTCCCGTTGTCCCGTCACTGGCCGATGTGCGTGACAGGGTGATTCGGGATTACCGGAAGGAAAAAGCTGTCGTTCTTGCAAAAAAAGCAGCGGATAACCTGCTGGCACAGGCTGAAAAAAAGGGGAAGCTGGTCGGCAGGGATGTTCGGCAAACAGATTATGTTAAGCGTGGCATGCCACGGGTGCAAGGGGTTCCCGAAGAGGTCGTTGCCGACGCCTTTTCCCTGTCCCCGAAGGTGGTATTTCCTGAGCATCCGGTTAAAGTAGGAACGGTGTTTTATATCTACCGGATAACAGATCGCAGACAGGATGAACACGCCATTGATAAAAAAACCAGGGAACAGTTGCGTAAACAGCTTCTTGCTAATCAACAGGGTCGTTTACTTATGGACTGGCTTGGTACCCTCCAGGAAAAGGCAAAAATATGGACCAATGATACCATTCTGAAATAATTATTCGTTCTTTGATGATAGTTGATATATTCCCTACCCACAGGCCCCTTGCAGCGCAGGGGGCCTTTTTTATCCGATTGCCACCAAAACTCAGCCAAGCTGAAATTAGGGATACCATCGCTCTTGCTGGTAAATGTAGCGACATGAATTCAGGCTCAAGTAAAGCAACAGGTAATCTGTTGTTTCGGTTTTAGCGATGTTATCCCTTTTGGCTGAACAATGATGGTAAGCAACAATTTTCTTTTTATTGACTCCTGAGTTTATTATTTTCGTGTTTTTTGCCCAGACTGTTTCATTGCTGAAATCTAAAAGGATGATGGTGTCGTAAAAACTTCGATCGACGGCAGAGTGTGTGCCGGGACGATTAACATCATACTCTTCGGATATAATTCCCGCCGCTTGCTGCCGGTGTAGTTTCATCTTTTTCCGTGGCGCTGGAGTTTTCACTGAATATTATTTGAATTTCAGGTGTGGCAAGCTATAATATCCTTATTATATTTAATTTTTTTAAGTTTTTTTATCTCTGATAAACATTTCTTATGAATGTATCCGTAGACCTCAGACAGATACTGAGCGAGCTTTCCCCGTTTGAGCGATACCTGTTGCAGTGTATTGCTATTATTTATGAACCTGTATCAGTTGCTTTTTTGACGAAATGTATTGGCCGGGCCGGTCATTATCAAGTTGATTCCATTGAAATACGGAACGGCATTGAAGCGTTGCATAAAACCGGTTTGGTTAATCGGCAAAATCAGTGTCTGCCGGAACTTGCCGAATATCTGCTTCGGCAGAGTGACCGGGAGGGCTGGTTTGTTGATTTTGCACGGTTGGTTGAGAAAGAAGCGCCTGTCTCGTATATGTACGGAAAATGGGCTACCCGCTGCTGGCGGGCCATGCGCCAATTCCGTATTGGTGTGTATACCGGAGATTTTGACAAAATAGACGAGAGTGGAAAGTTTCTTGCCGAGCATTGCGGCAAACGTCTTGAGATAGCATCCCCGGCTGTGCAGGTCGCAGCCAGTCCCTTTGATGCCACCTGGTTCGGCGGGCTGCCCGGTTCAATGCAGTTTTTTCTGCTTGATCAGATTTTTCGTCATGCCGTGGAGAAATTAGTCCATTTCCCGGAGGTACTGAATTATCTGGAAGATGAACAGGCCCTGACGGTTTCTTCGGTCGAGCAGGTGCCCTTTCACCGTATGCTGGCAGGATATTATCTGCTGCAAGGGCGATTTGATGCCTTGGAAAACCTTATACAGCAGCATGGAGACTCCTTCCTGGGTTCTGGTTTTACCGGAACAGTGGCGTTCCTGCGTGGCGATGACGCAGCGGGCCTGGTTGCCTTTGCAGAAGATAGACAACGTTTAAATCAATATGCAGGGCTGTCGGGAACGTTTTTTTTCGGTTTGACCGGTATTTTCTGTATTCTTGCCCTTCTTTCCCGGGGAAAGGAGAGCGATCTGGAGGCGGTTGTCGAGGCGACGACCATTGTCCTGGCCGCCTGTAAAGGTTGCCCGGAGGAACTGCCGTTTCGCTTTCTGGACGCTTATGCCCGTTCACTTGAGAATAATCTTCCGGATATGCTCACCCTGTCCGAACAGTTAAAGGCCGAAGATCGCAGTCTGTCCACCCTTATCTCCATCCTCTGCCTGCACTGGATTGGTGTCGAAATTCCTTTGGAGCTGCAGGATGCCCTTGCTCACCTTTATGATCGGGCACGAGAAAACGGTTTTCTCTGGCTGGCAATGGAAGCGGCCGAGTTGC
>JALSNT010000188.1 GCA_026986885.1 Desulfobulbaceae bacterium | reverse complement strand
CAGCGGTAACTGCCTGTTGCTGATAAGGTCTTAACAAGCCGGAAAATGAGAAATCTACAGATGCCAGCATTCGACGTTTATCAATGATTTGCGGCGATTTTCCAGTAAATTTTCGACAAAGGAGAACGGCCTGGTTGGCAAAACCACGTGGAAAAAACAGCCGGCCGTTTTCTTCCTGAAAAAAATACAGTTTGGGTTTAAGCTGTTTTCCCACCCAGCGACCATACCGGACAGCGGCGTCATACTTGGGGTTTTTTACCGTCAAACGAGTACGAATGGCTGCTGCCAATGACGACGGAGCGCCCTCCATGGTACACTGTCTATTGACAGTTAATCGGATATCGGCCTTAATGGCGTCATGGTTTGTCAATGTATTGCCATTCATAGCAGGCTTGGGTTTCAGGGAAAAAATTTCGGATCGAATCGAATTATCCGGCGGCACATTCTTTGCGCAGCTGAAAAAAACAGTGTACAGTAGGTTGTATTAACAGACAATACTATATAGACATTGTCTTCAAGGTTATTGGAGTTATCATCATGCGTACCATTTTTTATCATTTGCAGGCAGGTCTGCTGTTAGCCCTTTTCCTTAGCACGGGGGCCGTCGCAGGGACAGGGGATTTTTTTACCTTAACCTTACCCGCCCCGGCCCTCAAACAATCGCTGCAAGCCATCCTGCCGTTGTCTCTTGCCCGCAACGATTCAACTTTTTCCGGCAATCTTATCCTGAAATCGCTGGACACCCTGCGTATCCATAATAATATTATTTCCGTCCACGGGATAGTTTCCGGAAAAAATCTTGCCATGCAGACACAGGTGGCCGGACAGCGCCTCAAACTCAAATTAGGACAGGTCACCCTGCCCCTGACCTGCGACCTGCATCTTCGTTTTGACAAGAAAAAACAGCAGCTGTTTTTCACCCCGCAATTCACGCGGGCAAAAGCGGCATCCGGGAGTAAAGGTAACGTATTGCTGCCGCTCCTTACTGCGCTGGGCGGACATGAATATCCCGTTGATCTCAGTCGACTGCAGACCTTTACGCCGACTATCGGCAATCGGAAACTGGATATTCGCTTGCAACCTGTTCAGGTAACGACTGAAAAAAACCGGCTTATCCTGGGGCTCAAACCCCGGAAAAAGAAATCCCGTTGATACCATTGCAGATTAAACAGCCCATACAATTTTTCATTTAACCAAGGAGAAAAGCCATGCCCGACGACTGCCTGTTCTGCAAAATTGCCCGTGGGGACATCCCGGCCGATGTCATATACGAAGATGATGATATTCTGGCATTCCGGGATATTTCCCCCCAGGCCCCGGTCCACTTTCTGGTCATCCCCAAAAAACATATAACCGGCCCGGCAGATCTGGCGCCGGAAGATGAACAGCTCATCGGCAAAATCATGCGTAAAGGAGGAGAGCTTGCTGAAAAAGAGGGTATAGAACACTACCGCGTTGTCTTCAATAACGGCGAGCAGGCAGGACAGACCGTTTTTCACATCCATATGCATATCTTAGGCGGCCGTGATATGAACTGGCCTCCAGGCTGATGAAAGCGGGGGTTCAACAAGTCCGCCTCATTTTCCCGCCTCATTTTCCTAACCATAGACAAAAGATTAGGGAAAAGTAACATTTTGCCACCCCGGCCGACCGGATATTGTCCCCGAAGGTCCTGATGCTGCAGGGATGGGATGTGTTTCTTAAAGAAATAATATGCGGGAAGCATGAACTCCTGAAAGCTTCACATGTATAAAGACGGGGGAAAAAAGAAATGAAACAGAATCAGGGCAGTAAAATGGTATAAACAGCGTGCAAGGTACCAATTACTCCAGGGGAAGCCGCAGGAACGCTACTTCCGGAACCAGCACTTAGATTTGATTTAAGCTCCCTGGTATAGGCGCTCTCCGCCTGGGCATTATAGGCGGTCATAGTGAAGTATTGGAATCCCCAAAGACCATAGAGGGTACATTTGGGTTTGTCTGTATTCAGCCCCTCACATTGAACCTCATTTGCACTGTACGGCTCACAAACAGGTCCGGACTTAGTTATCCGGCAGCGCTGGGAATTGGCAAAATCAACATAATAGGCATAGGAAAAACCGGATTTCAAATGACCGCCACTATCAAAACGGGAACTGGGCCCATAGTAAAGACGGTATCCTATAACATTATCATCCTGGGGATTGGCTCGCCAGGAAAAGGTTGCCGGCCTGGATGTTGATGCAGCAGAAACACCACAACCTAAGACACCCGCAAGGGACATAATAATGGAAAATAAAACAAGGCCCCATGGAAATCGGGGGCCGGATAAAGCTGGTAGACTGTCCATAGAGGGTGCGCTCTTTTCAACCGGAAAAATTATGTTTGCAATCTTTTAAATTAAAGCACATTCCATGCCACAAAATACAAAATCTAAAAAAATAACTCCACCTTGCTTATCAAACCAGTCTCTTTTACCCATCGGCTGAACTACTGCTTTTCTTTATCAATTCGTGACTGTAACCACAATGGAAACGGATAGCCGACCTGTATCCATAAAAAAGATGAAAAATCCGAACCGGGGTCGAGACCGGTTTTCCGCGGCCACCTCCCACACTCAGGGTAACAGCTGCCACCGTACGTCAGAAGAAAACGACAAAAGTCTCATTATAGCGACAACTCATCACTATGTATTAACGTATAAAATTAAAGATCCAACTCTTGATGTCTCAAAAAAAAGACAGTGTGCTCAGGTTTTAAACAGCGCCGGAACAATGTGATGACGATTAAGAAGCTTATAAAAATCCGTCCGATTTCTATGGGCCATTCTTGCCGCCTGGGACACATTACCACGGGTTGTCTGCAGAATTTGAATCAGATACTGCTGTTCAAACTGCCTGCGCGCTTCGGCAAGGGGGAGGATTTTGCTCTGATGTTGCTTAATGGCATCATGAAGAAGATCTTCGGAGATAATGGGCGAGGTCGACAGGGCAACTGCATGTTCAACGACATTGTACAGTTGCCGGACATTCCCCGGCCAGGCGGCATCCAGTAAAAGCTGCATGGCCTCCGGTGAAAATTTCTTTACCTGTCGGTCCGATTCATCAACCAGATTGTTGATAAAATAATCGACCAGTAGCGGAATGTCTTCCTTTCGCTCATTTAACGGCGGCAGTTCAAGGCTGACTACATTAAGACGATAAAAAAGATCTTCCCGAAACTTTTTTTCTTCTATGGCCTCTTCAAGATTTCTATGGGTTGCGGAAATAATGCGGACATCCACGGGGACCGGCTCCGTGCTGCCCACCGGCCGAATGACTCTTTCCTGTAGCACCCGCAGCAGTTTAACCTGCAGATGAAGAGGCATATCGCCGATCTCGTCGAGAAACATGGTGCCGCCGTGGGCCGACTGAAAAAGACCGGCATAACTCCGGGAAGCGCCGGTAAACGACCCTTTGGCATGACCAAACAGTTCCGACTCCAGTAACGATTCGGGAATGGCAGTGCAGTTAACGGGAATAAACGGTCCGTCCCGACGGGAACTGGCACGATGAATGGCAATGGCGAGCAACTCCTTGCCCGTGCCGCTGGCGCCACGTATCAAGACGGTGGTGTCGGTGTCGGCCACCAGCTTGGCCCGGGACAGCAGCTCTTCCATGCGCGCACTTTTAGAAATAATA
>JALSNT010000187.1 GCA_026986885.1 Desulfobulbaceae bacterium | reverse complement strand
CTTACCCACCCGGCAAGCTCAAGCCTCTGGGCAAGGGAATAGACAAAGGGACGAAAACCGACCCCCTGGACAATACCCCGGACCTGAACCGTTATCTGTCTTTTGTCAGGGTTCATTTATCGAAAATATGATTGTACAATTATGCGTTGTGCGTGTTGTGCAAGCCGGCACAAATAAAAAATATGTTTAGGGTTTAGTTCGCAGCCAGGAGGCGTGCTTTGCTGTCACCCCGGATCCCATCCCGGTCATGGGGCAGGCTGTTTAGCGGATGCTGCGTTGAATACTAAAAACATTTCAGGAAAAATGCGAGGTAACCGTATCAGGATCTGTGAATGCGCCTGTTGATTTAATGTATTTCGAAGTATTGATCCTTGCTTACCTCTTTACATGGTCGCGCCCGCATAAATTTGCCTACTGTTACGGAACAGGTCTTAAGAGTATATTGACATATGTCAATTGAAAGGGTAATCCCGAAGTAAGGATGTTGTTTGGGAGGAATACTTTGTACGCTGTCGAGATATATTTTTGCAGGATTGGTGGATTGTATGCATGAACTTTCTCTTGCCCAGGGATTATTAGATCAACTTGCCGGCCTGGCGGTGGAACATGGTGCGAGCAGGATTGTCACCGTCCATGTGGATATCGGGACGGATGCCGGTATTGTGGTCGATTCCTTTTCCTTTGGCTTTGATGCAATAAAGGGCAGCGATAAACTGACTGCAAATGCGGTTCTTGCAATCAATCGGACGGCAGGCCCGGACCTTATCCTGACCCGGGTGGAAATGGAATGACGGTTACAATGTTTTTCCTCTGAAATTTTTTTGCAAAAATGGTGATATAAAAAATGTGTGATACCTGCGGATGTCATATCAATGAACACACGGACACAAAAACCGTGGAAGTACACGAAAGCCTGCTGGCGGCCAATCGGGAACAGGCCCGAAAAAACCGGGCCCATATCGAAGCCATGGGGGCCGTGGCCGTTAATATGATTTCAAGTCCGGGCTCGGGCAAGACAACTTTGCTTGAGCATACCCTGGACAGGTTAGCCGGAAAAATGAAAATCGGCGTTATTGAAGGAGACATAGAAACAGAGCGCGATGCCGATCGTATCCGCAAAAAAGGTGTGCCAGTGGTGCAGTTGACCACCGGCGGTGCCTGTCACCTTGATGCGCCGCTTGTCCATAAGGGGCTGCACGCCCTTGAACACCAGAGTAAAGACGGAAAATTTGATCTGATTTTTATCGAGAATGTGGGTAATCTGGTCTGTCCCGCCACCTTTGATCTGGGTGAACATGAGCGAATTATTCTGGTTTCCGTGCCCGAGGGTTCCGATAAACCAGCCAAGTATCCTACCACCTTTCACGGGGCCGATACCTTTGTCATAACAAAAATTGATCTGTTGAAATATTTTGATTTTTCCTTGGACGAGGCCAGGACAGAGGCCCTGCAGTTGAATTCGGGGCTGCGAATCCTGCAGGTCGGTGCCCCCGCCGGTCTGGGTATGGACGACTGGATTACCTATCTCCAGGAATTGCCGGCCCGTTGACTGGTTTTGTTTTCATAATAAAAAAAATCATAATAAAAAAAATCGTAATAAAGAAAAAAGGAAATTTAATGGAATCTCCAGCCCTACCGGGGGAACATCGTGGGTTGATACGGTGGTTTCCCTTCTTAGGGTGGCTGCCGAAGGTCAACCGACAGACACTGCAAGCCGATTTCGTCGCTGGCTTGACTGTTGCCCTGGTGGCCATTCCCCAATCACTGGCCTATGCCCAGCTTGCCGGGGTTCCCGCCTATTACGGCTTGTATGCGGCCCTGCTTCCTGTTATTGTCGGTGCCCTGTTCGGCTCCTCGCCCATACTGTCCACGGGACCGGTTGCCATGACCTCCCTGCTGACTGCGGCCAGTGTCATGGCCATTGCCCATCCCCATACCGAACAATTCTATTCATATGTTATTCTTATGGCACTCCTGTCGGGAATTTTCCAGATAGGACTGGGCCTTGCCCGCCTGGGACGCATCATTAATTTTCTCTCCTATCCGGTGTTACATGGTTTTATCAACGCGGCTGCCATAATTATCGGTCTGTCGCAACTGCCGGCTATGCTGGGAATAGAACAGGGACAGAGAAGCGGCCATTTTCTTGTTGATATTTTCCATGTTATCGAGCGTTGGCATGATGTCCATACGATATCAATGGGATTTGGCTTGACGGCCCTGGTACTTCTGCTGCTGATGAAGAAAACAGCGCCGAAATTTCCCGCAGTTCTTCTTGTCGTATCTCTGGCGACTCTGATTAGTTGGCTTATCGGATTTGAGGCCGACGGCGGCACAGTGGTTGGCACCATCCCGCGCGGTCTGCCGGGCCTGTCCATGCCGGTAATTGATTTCCGGGCTGCAACTCACCTTGGTCCGGCCGCGTTCATTATTGCCATCATCAGTTTTATGGAGGCCATGTCCAGTTCCAAGATCATCGCCATAAAAACCCGTACCCGCTGGGATGAAAACCAGGAGCTGATAGGACAGGGACTGGCCAAAATAGTTGCGGCTTTCAGCCATTCCATGCCGGTCAGCGGCTCGTTTTCCCGTTCCGCGCTCAACCTCGTTTCCGGGGCAAAAACAGGACTGGCCTCGCTGTTCTGTGCCGGCATGGTGGTATTGACCCTGTTGTTTTTTACCCCGGTTCTCTATCATCTGCCCAAACCGGTGTTGTCGGCGGTTATCATGGCGGCAGTCCTCAATCTGATAAATTTCAACCAATTCAAGATGGCATGGGTAGCCAGAAAGGAGGATGGCGCCGCTGCTGTTGTCACCTTTGTCGCCACCTTGCTGGTTGCACCTAATATCCAGAACGGTATTTTGACGGGTATTATCCTGTCGCTTATCATGTTTCTTTACCGGACCATGCGGCCGGAGATTGTGGTTCTCGGCAAAGACGAAAATGGAGTTCTGCGGGATGCGTCCCGTTATAACCTGCCGAAACTGCACCCCCGCCTCATGGCCATACGTTTCAGCGGCCACCTCTATTTTGCCAATGTCAGTTACATCAATGATTCGGTACTGGGGATTATTGGAAACGACCCGAATCTTCAGGTTATTTTGATCGAGGGTGACGGTATCAACAGTCTTGACGCTTCCGGGGTGGAGATGTTTACTAATCTGCACCAGCGTCTGCAGGCCGCCGGTATTACCCTGGCCTTTTGTAATCTGCGCAGGAATGTGGCTGCGGTTATGAAGAGGACCGGGCTGGAAAAAATAATTGGCCAGGACAACATTTTTTTCTCCGAGAAACATGCTCTTTGGGAAATAAACAAGCGCTTAAATGTAATGTAACAATGAAGCTAATACATCTATTTTTACTGTTAAGGCGGCGATCAGGCGAAATATTGTCGAGATTTGTCGTAGTTGGGATTGTTTGTCTTTTTTGCACAGGTTTTGCAGTTGCCGCTGAAAAAAAAGTGGTCAATGACCAGCCCATCTCTGTTTTTGTCTCCATCGTCCCCCAGGCCTATTTTGTGAAGAGGGTGGGCGGCGACCGGGTACGGGTGGAGGTGCTGGTTCGTCCCGGTGCCAGTCCGGCCACCTATGCGCCGACGCCTAAACAGATGGCAAGGCTGGCTCGCGCCAGGGTTTTTTTCAGGATCGGCGTCCCTTTT
>JALSNT010000186.1 GCA_026986885.1 Desulfobulbaceae bacterium | reverse complement strand
GGACAGGCAAAACCGTAACTCCGCAGTCCCTGTTCCATCACCCGCCGGGAATCCAAAATCAACTCCAGCGGATGTTTTCCATACACATTATAAACCAGCCCGGCCAAAAACATATTTCGTGTCCTGATCGCCTCAATCGCCAGCAGGGTATGATTTATGGAACCAAGACGGGGCGTGGTCACTAAAATGAGCGGGTAGCCGCACTGCTGAAAATAGTCCAACTGCAGCAGATTTTTAGAAAACGGGACCAGCAGGCCGCCAGCGCCTTCAAGCAGAACATGGTCATGATCGGCGGCCAGGGCCTCTGTTGCCCGATCGATGACCGCCTGCTCAATCCGCTTATCGGCAAGGCGGGCGGCAAGATGGGGTGAACCGGCAAAGGAAAAGCAATAGGAACATGTCAGTCCCTGCTCATCGTACTCGTTCCAGGGAGCATTCATCAACCTGCGATGAAACACTATGTCCTCCGGTCTGCCGTCACAGCCGGTCTGCACCGGTTTGCCGGTGATGACCCGGTGTCCATGCCCGGCTAAAAAAGCCGCCAGCAGGCCGGTCACCACCGTTTTGCCGACACCGGTATCAATACCGCAAATTGCGATTATTTTCTTTTTGATTGCATTCATATCCTGCCCCGTTTCACATCTATTTCGTAACATTTCTCACACCTAAAAGCCAAACAACCGGGAAAATCATCAACCTGATGGCAGCGCCGGACGATTTTCCATTATTTTTTTGTCTTTTTTGCCGCCATCGGTATACTGAAAGAGTAGAACCTAATTTACTCAATTCAGGTAGAAGAAAAAATGGCCGGATCCGGAATACTTCATTTTATCCACGGCAAAAAGAAACTGCACCGGGAAACGATCCGGGATTTTTCATAATCCCGACAACACACAATGTCTAACTACAAAAAACACCAGAAAATAATCGTTGTTGATGATGACGCCGCCCAAAGATTGCTGCTGCGGATGTGTCTTGAAGCGGAAGGCTATGATGTGCATGAAGCCGACAGCGGTTTTTCGGCCCAGCAGTTGATCGAAAAGCACCCTGATTTCCGCATCGTTATAACGGATTTGGACATGCCGGAGTTAAACGGTTTTGACCTGATACGAAAAATCCGGGCCAGGGAACTCCATTACACCTATATCATTGTCCTGACCTCCAAAAATGATGAAACTTCACTGGTTCGGGCCTTTTCCACCGGCGCTGATGATTATCTGGCAAAACCGGTCAACCCCAACGAACTCAAACTGCGCATCCAGGGTGCCATCAGGGTACTTCGTCAGGAAACCCAGGAAGAACTCATCCTGGCGCTGGCCAAACTTGCGGAATATCGCAGCGATGAAACCGGATACCATCTCGAACGGGTACAACGTTACTGCCGGTTGCTGGCCATGGATCTGTGTGAAAACTGCCCCGAGCTTGAAATTCATGCCCAGTTTGCCGAAGAGATTGCCCGGGTCAGCCCGCTCCATGATATAGGCAAGGTGGCTATCCCCGACAATATTCTCCACAAACCCGGCAAGCTGACGGATGCTGAATTTGAAATTATGAAAACCCATGCCGCCATCGGCGGCCAGCTCCTCAAGGATATCTATACAAAAAACGGCTCTCCCTACCTGAAAATTGCCTATGAAGTCGCCATGTATCACCATGAACGCTATAACGGCAAAGGCTATCCCAACGGCCTGCACGGTGAGGAAATACCCATTTCCGCCCGCATCATGGCCCTTGCCGACATCTATGATGCCTTGGCAACCAAGCGATGTTATAAGGAGCCCTTTCCCCATGAAAAGGCAAAAAAAATCATCCTGCAGGAACGGGATCAACATCTGGACGGCATAGTGATAGACGCATTTCTGCGACAGGAAGATGTGTGGATAACGATTCGGGACAGGTTTGCTGAAAAGTCATAGGAACAGCTTTCTGACAGACCAGTCCGTACCAAACACCATGAGCCGACACCCATCTGAATCCATACGTATTAAGGAAGTTGATCTCCTCTACAGGCAACTTCCCTTTTCGCTCCTGACCACAGCAACCGTTTCCATTGTTTTCCTGTTTTTCTTCAATGATTTTCCAAATCAATATGCCCTGCATATTTGGTTCTTCATAATGATGACGGTTCTGCTCTTTCGCACCGTTTCACTTTTTTTCTATAAAAAAACAAAAAAGCAAACTTCCCGCTCAATAGAGAAGACGGAACTCCTATTCAATATCGGTGTTGCCTTAATGGGCATGGCCTGGGGAACTCTCGCCGTCTGGATCTACCCGGCGACCAGGGAAGTCGGATCCCGGCTTTTTATTTTAATCGTTCTCGTTGGTATCGCCGGCGGCTCCATTGCCACCCTTTCCTATCGGAAACTGCCGGTTACCCTGTTCGTCTGCCTGACACTTCTACCGATTCCATACGGATTGTATCGTTTACCGGGCAAGCAGAACATGGCAATTGGACTTGCCTTGATCATTTACACCATGTTTCTCCTGAAAAACTCCAGGGTTTTTCAAAAAAATCATGAACAATTGCTTGTGCTGGAAGAAATGGCAGCAAGCAGAGAAAACAAATTGCGGCAATCGCGATATCAGGCAGAGGCGGCAAGCCGTTCCAAATCCGAATTTCTGGCCAACATGAGCCATGAGATCAGAACGCCGATGAATGCCATTATCGGCATGACCCGGCTGGTACAGGAGACTGAACTTGATCCGCTACAGAAAAAATATGTAGGCAGAATAGCGACCTCCTCTACCATGCTGCTGGACCTGCTCAACGGCATCCTTGACTTTTCCAAGATCGAGGCGGGCCAGCTTATTCTGGAAGAGCAGCCCTTTCTCCTGGAAACAGTGCTGGACAATGTCTATTCCACTATGATCGGCCTGGCCGGGGAGAAGAAACTGGCACTGCTCATCGACAGGGATGAAGAGGTTCCCGAGGCCTTTGTCGGTGATAGTGTCCGGTTGGGGCAGATCCTGATTAACCTGGTCGGCAATGCCATCAAATTTACCGATCAGGGCGAGATATCCATTCATGTTTCCCGGTGCGGAACTCCGTCACCGGGAGAAAAAACCAGGCTCCTGTTTACCGTGTCCGACACCGGCATCGGTATTCCGGAAGAAAAGAAGCGCCATCTCTTCGGGAGTTTTCAACAGGCGGACAGCTCCATTTCCAGACGTTACGGCGGTACCGGCCTGGGGCTGGCCATCTCCCGGCAGCTGGTACGGTTGATGGGTGGGGAAATCAGCCTGAAAAGCACGGAAGGGATCGGTTCCACCTTTTCCTTTACCATAGCCCTGCCGACCTGTGGCCGGGAAAAGGTGCAGCAGGTTTGTCAATTTGATGGGGACCGGCACAGGAGAGTCACCGGGTTGGCCGTTCTGCTGGTGGAGGACAACGAGGCCAACCGCGAACTGGGCACCATTATCCTGGAATCATCCGGTCAGAAGGTGCAGGTGGCAGAGCACGGTCTGCAGGCCCTGGAGCTGCTCTGCGAATTTTCTTTTGATGTCATCCTGATGGATGTGCAGATGCCGGAAATGGACGGCATAACAGCGACCCGGATCATTCGGGCGGTGGAGGAAGACAGGCCAGTGGATATCCGGTTATCAGGGCAGCTGCTCACGCAGCTCAGGAAACAGATCGGCGGCGGCCATATACCGATCATTGCC
>JALSNT010000185.1 GCA_026986885.1 Desulfobulbaceae bacterium | reverse complement strand
ATGATTTTCAACAGGGACTTTTGGGAAATACCAGATATGGAGACGGCTATGTTTCCTTTGCCAAGGCAGAAAAGCTGAAACAACTCGCCAAACTGACCGGCCAGGCGGAAGATTTACTCAAGCATGGTAAACTCAGAGCCGCCCTGGCGGCATACCGGCAGGCCCTGGTGTATGCGCGCAAACATGAACTGACCGTAAAGGCATTGGAACTGGCGCAGACTGTCAACAACCTGCGTCTTGAAGAGGCCCTGGCGTCTGCAAAAAAAGCGGAAAGAGAAAAAGAATGGGAAAATGCCGTCCAGACCTATCAACGGGCTCTGCAACTCTCCCGTTCAATATCCGATTCCAAAGATGCCGAAGAAATATCAAAAAAACTGGCCGCCGCCACTTTTCGACATGAACTTGACAAATCTAAGCAGGCATTTACAGGTGCGCAATGGCAACAGACGATCACCATGCTCGAACATGCCCGCACCCTCCTTGATGAAAACCCGACGGCCGTCGGGGAAAAGGAAAAAAATGAGCTGAAACAACTTCTTCTTGATTCCCGCCTGTATCAGTTACTGACCCTGGCCAGAGAAGCCTATGAACAGCACGATTTGACGAAAAGTATCAACAACTACAAAAAAACACTGCACCTGCTGGATACGGAAAAAGAGCATTTTTCACCAGGTATCCTGGATGCCTACGGGAAAATACAGAAAACATTGCTCATGCTTGAAATAGCCCGGGCCCAGGAACAAGCGGTTGCAGCCAAAAAACGAGGCAACCTGCAAACGGTTCTTCATCAGTATACCGGCATATTACAACTTATCAATGCCAGTCCATTTCGTACGACAGACGAGTTGCGGCAGCTCAAAAAAGACATCAACAAACAGATCGCGGAAACGCACAGTCAACTGGCAAAACAACATAAGATAGATTACCTGAAAAAGAACTTCAGAAAGATTTTCAAAAAACACTACCCATCTTTTGCCGATTCCAGGCTGACGCATCCGAAGGTTATCTTTAAGAAAAAAGCAGGACGAAAAATGATTTTCACCATGACCTGTATTGAGCATAGCCAGGGCAGTGCGTCAAGGCTGCAACTGATGTACAGCTACGATCCTGCTTCCGGAAAATGGTCGCTGTATACCGGTCAATGATGGTGGTCGTGCCCATGGCCATGCTCAACCGACAGGGCACCACCCGTCATCGACAGGGCATTTTCCAAAGCCTGCTGCGCCTCCTGCAGACTGACCACCGCCCGTTGTAATTGCCCGGCCAGTCCGGCATCGGTATCGGCCAGTTGTGCCGCCCATTGGGAAAATTCTTCGGCATGGCTATGATTATGCTCAATCCAATGGGGGAGCATAACCCTTAACTTTTCAATCACATTCATAATTACTGTTCTCCATTTTTCCCGGCGGTGGCCTGTAACACTACGGCTCCCCCAAGAAAATCTATCCTCCGAACCGCCACCCCGGCAATCGTTTTTGGATCTTCAAAAAAAGTGGACAGCACCACGCCGTCATCAACAACCTCAAGGGTAGTGACCGCCTCCATCACTGTCTCCTGTTTACCGTCCTTTTCAATAACCGCACGTAATTGGCACATTTATCTGCTCCTGAAAAAACATCGTTGCTATCAGCCAAAAACTTAAAACCCGGATAAACCGGAAAATTAGAAATCCTGAATTCGAAACAATCTCGAATAACCATCGACCAAATGATTAAAATGCTGCCAACACTCGATCCTGCAGGTTGCCTTTGTTTGTGTCATTGAAACATTTAACCCTAAATTGAGCTCACTTCAATTTAACATTTGTTTTGGATTGCGATATTCGGATTCCGAGTTTATTTTCCTTAGATCAAAAAACGAAATTCTCCCTTACCGAGTAAATTATGCAAATGCAATATACCCTGCAACCGCCTGCCGGCATCTACCACTGCCAGGATGGTGATTTCATGCCGCTGCATGAGACTTAAAGCATCAGCGGCCAGGAGATTATCGGTAATGGAAATCGGATCCCTGGTCATGACATCGCGCAGCCGTACATCCGGCAAAAAACCATTGACAACAATCCTGC
>JALSNT010000184.1 GCA_026986885.1 Desulfobulbaceae bacterium | reverse complement strand
ATTTCATGCCGCTGCATGAGACTTAAAGCATCAGCGGCCAGGAGATTATCGGTAATGGAAATCGGATCCCTGGTCATGACATCGCGCAGCCGTACATCCGGCAAAAAACCATTGACAACAATCCTGCGAACGTCTCCATCTGTCAGTATCCCCACAAGAAGTCCTTTTCTGTCGGTCACCATAACGGCACCCAGATTTTTTTCATGCAGCATGGTTATCGCCTGCTGGAGGGAATTTTCTTCCAGCACGCGGGGGATGTCGATACCGGTGAACATTACCTCTTTGACGGAAACCTTTAATCGCTCACCAAGGCTGCCCCCGGGATGATTACGCCGAAAATCCTCTTCTTTAAACTGCTTACGCTGCAAAAGCGCCACCGCCAGAGCATCACCAAGGGCCAGGGCCGCAGTGGTTGAGCTTGTCGGTGCCAGGCCGAGGGGACAGGCCTCTCTGGGAACAGCGGCATTTAATGTCACATCGGCACAGGTGGCCAATGTAGAATCCATACCACCGGTCATTGCGATAATGGGCACCTTACGGTCACTGATGCTTGCCAGCAGTCCATTTAATTCGCCTGTTTCACCGGAATAGGAAATGGCCAGGATTACATCGGTTGACGATACCATACCCAGGTCGCCGTGCATTGCCTCCACCGGGTGGAGAAAAAAAGAAGGAGTCCCGGTAGAATTTAAAGTTGCCGTTATTTTCTGGCCGACAAGACCGGATTTGCCGATGCCGGTTACAATCAGACGACTGGGGCAGCTCATGATCAAATCCACGGCCCGTAAAAATTCATTGCCGAGATTATTACGCACGGCAAGAATTCCTTCTGCCTCGACCCGCAATACCTCCCTGGCCGACTCTATGCTCATATCTCCTCCCGCAAATCAACCACGACCCTGCCCTGCGCTCTACCCTGAAGCATGCGGACGATTTCAGTCTCTAATTGATCGAGACGTACGGTCCGGCACACCTTTGCCAGTCCGGGAAAACGCCATTCTCCGGCAAGCTTTTCCCAAATTACCTGCCTTGTCTCCATGGCACAGTCGGCAGAGTCAATACCGGCAAGGGTTACAGCCCGAAGAATAAAAGGATAGACATTTAAAGGCAAGTCCGCGGAAGCGGCATTGCCGCAACAGGTCACCGCACCACCATAACGCGTGCTCTTTATAGCAGACGCCAGAATTTCTCCACCGACGGTATCCACCACACCAGCCCATCTTGCACGCAGGAGCATTTTTTCCCGTCCCTTCATTTTTTGTCGCTCTATGACCGCACCAGCTCCGATTTCGTGCAGGTAACCCTCCTGTGCGACCTTACCGGTCACCGCCGTTACGGCAAACCCCAGAAACGATAACAGGCGAACGGCCAGACTGCCGACGCCGCCGGTGGCCCCGGTAACAAGAACAGGACCATCATCCTGCTGCAGACCCAAAGCAATGAGACGCCGGATACACTGGGCGGCGGTAAAACCGGCGGTACCGATCTGCATAACCTCCA
>JALSNT010000183.1 GCA_026986885.1 Desulfobulbaceae bacterium | reverse complement strand
CGAATTTTGCTGATTATTTTATCGGCCCTTTTAGCCGGAACCTCGGCAAATTCGGCAAACTGCATGCTGAATGTTGCTCTTCCCTGTGTTGCCGACCGCAGATCGGTTGAGTATCCGAACATTTTAGCCAGCGGTGACAGGGCATGAACAACCTGACCGCCACGATCGGAATCGACACCGTTCACCTGGGCACCTTTCCGATTTAAATCATTTATTACTTCACCCAGGTATTCTTCAGGGGTCACAATTTCAAGGGCCATAACCGGCTCTAAAAGAATCGGCCTGCCCTCACCGGCAGCCTTACGGCAGGCTATAGTAGCAGCGACTCCAAAAGCCATCTCCGAAGATCTTTCTTCATCGTAAGATCCGCCAATCAGTTTCGCTTTGACATCCAATACCGGATATCCAATCAACGGCCCCGAATCCAAACTGTCTCGAACGCCCTTTTCAACAGCCTCAATAAATTCAGCCGGTACTTGTTCGCTATCAACATGATTTTCAAACAATACACCGGAATCACGATCCCCGGGCTCAAGCTCAATAACAACATGCCCGTACTGATCCTTGCCACTGCCCTGGGTTTCAAACCGACCCTCACCGGTAGATTTTTCGGTCAGGGTTTCTCTATAGGAGACCTGCGGCTTACCCACATTGGCCTGAACCTTAAATTCACGGATCAATCGATCTACGATAATTTCAAGATGAAGCTCACCCATTCCTGAAATAATCGTCTGGCCGCTGTCTCCATCAATAGAGACCTTAAAACTTGGATCTTCCTTGGCAATTTTTCCAAGACTTTCAACAAGTTTACCCTCATCAGCCTTGGTTTTTGCCTCAATGGCAACACCGATAACCGGTTCCGGAAAATCCATGGCCTCCAGCACAATGAAATCCCCGGCAGAGCATAGCGTATCTCCCGTTGTGGTAAATTTCAAACCAACAACGGCACCAATATCGCCAGGTCCAATATCTGCAACCTCCTCGCGCTTATTGGCGTGTAATTTTATTAATTTCGAGATCTTTTCTTTTTTCCGTTTGAGCGGATTAAATACCTTGTCTCCGACATTTACCCTGCCGGAATAAACCCGGATAAATGACAGATTGCCGACAAACGGATCAGACTGCAGCTTAAATACCAAACCGCAGAATTTTTCACTCCTCTCAGGCTTACGGATAAGCGGCGCACCGTTCTTATCCGTCCCCTCTACCGGGGGAACATCAACGGGTGAAGGCAGGTACCTGCATACTGCATCTAATAATGGCTGAACCCCTTTGTTCTTGAAGGCTGAGCCACAAAGAACCGGCACCACACCAAGTGACAGGGTTGCCTTACGCAGAGCCCCATGCAACTCACCGGGAGTAATCTCTTGATCTTCCAAATATTTTTCCATGACACCCTCATCGAAGTCGGCCAACTTCTCGAGGAGTGCCATCCGTGCGGCCGATGATTTCTCGATTAAATCGTCGGGGATTACCTCTTCAAAGACCTTTAGCCCTTGAGATTGTTCATCGAATCGTAACAATCGAAAGCTAACCAGGTCAATCACACCTGAAAAGGCATCCTCACTGCCCACAGGCAGTGTTACTACTACGGGATTAGCACCAAGACGGTCTTTTATCTCAGCAACACAGTTATCAAACGAAGCACCTGTTCGGTCCATTTTGTTGATAAAGGCGATGCGCGGGATATGGTAACGATCCGCCTGGCGCCATACTGTTTCTGACTGGGGTTCAACTCCCCCAACCGCACAGAAAACAGCGACTACACCATCAAGCACCCGCAGGCATCGTTCGACTTCAACGGTAAAGTCAACATGCCCGGGAGTGTCGATTATATTAATTATATTATCGTGCCACCTGCAGGTCGTCGCGGCCGAGGTTATCGTAATACCCCGCTCCTGCTCCTGCTCCATCCAGTCCATGACGGCAGTACCTTCATGAACCTCACCGATCTTATGGGACCTACCGGTATAAAAAAGAATTCTCTCCGTGGTCGTGGTTTTTCCTGCATCAATATGGGCCATTATGCCTATATTACGCAGATTGACTAATGCTCCCCCTCCTGCCACTTAAATATCTCTTCTTTTGCCTGCACTCCGATTAGATCGGAAAAATGTTGCTGTATATACAGCTTAGCCTGTTAACCGTCAACCTCAATCAGATCCAGTTCAGAAAAAAAGTATCACCACCGGTAATGGGCAAAGGCCTTATTAGCCTCAGCCATTTTATGGGTATCGTCCTTTTTCTTGACGGCGGCACCACGATTATTATAGGCGTCCAACAGTTCCGCTGCCAGCTTCTCAGACATAGCCTGGCCGGAACGTCCTTTGGCAAAGCCGATAATCCACCTGATTGCCAAGGCGTTTCTCCTGTCAGGCCGAACCTCTATCGGCACCTGATATGTAGCACCACCCACACGGCGGCTTTTAACCTCAACCCGGGGCCTGACGTTTTCCATTGCCTCTTCAAAAACGGTCAATGGTTCCTCGTCGCTCACCTTCTCCTTGATTATACCCATTGCATCATAAAACATGCGGCGGGCGAGGGCTTTTTTACCATTAAGCATAAGCCCATTGGTAAACTTGGACACCAGCACAGAATTATATACCGGATCCGGATCAACCGTACGCTTATTAGTTAATTTTTTCCTTGGCATCCTTTAAATCTCCAATAGCTCCTGTCACGCCCAACCTATTTCGGCTGTTTGGCGCCATATTTAGAACGACCCTGACGACGATCACTCACTCCCAGGGTATCAAGCGTCCCGCGCACAACATGGTAACGGACACCCGGAAGGTCCTTCACGCGCCCCCCGCGTATCAGGACAACCGAATGCTCCTGCAGGTTATGCCCGATACCGGGAATATATGACGTGACTTCGATGCCATTAGTCAGGCGCACTCTGGCAACCTTGCGCAATGCCGAGTTAGGTTTTTTGGGTGTTGTAGTATAGACACGAACACACACACCTCGCTTCTGCGGACAATTTTGCAAAGCCGGAGTATTGGACCGTTTGGTCATTTTCTTCCGTCGCTTTCTGACTAATTGATTAATTGTGGGCATTCCAACCACTCCTTTTCATATAAACCTCCATGACTGAACCCGATAGCCGAATGACAGCCACAAACTTTCTCATACCCAAATTGAGCAATTCAGGTCATATTTAATGCACCAATATATTATCAACATCGGAACAAAAAAACAGAGACGAACCAACTTCCCAAGCACAGTCGGACCGCAAAACCTCTTATAGTAGTCCAACAAAAATTCTATGTCAAGATTATTCTCAAGCCCTCTTACGGCTGAGTTTATACATGGGCAGTCCCGTACCGGCGGAAATCAAACGTCCCATAATAACATTCTCCTTTAACCCACTCAAATCATCCACTTTTCCTTCCATAGCGGCATTGGTCAACACCTTTGTTGTCTCCTGAAATGAGGCGGCGGAAATGAAGGAATCGGTTGACAGAGAAGCCTTGGTTACCCCGAGAAGCAACGGCTCTGCTGCAGCCGGTTGTAATCCTTCGGCCAGCAGTCGTTCGTTTTCCTCTCGGAATTTCCACCATTCAACCTGCTGATCAAGCATAAAAACAGAATCGCCGGCATCGGTAATCTTTACCCTTTTCAACATCTGGCGTACAATCGTCTCGATATGCTTGTCGTTAATTT
>JALSNT010000182.1 GCA_026986885.1 Desulfobulbaceae bacterium | reverse complement strand
TGCAGGATCTTGCCGTCTATATCGGTGCGTTCGCTTTTATTCCAGGCGGGATCAATGTTAAACAACTCAGAAACCCGGTTGGTAAAGCCTTGCCAGTCCCAGTCTTCAGATGGTGTTTTATCGTCGGCTGTTTCCAGCACCACATCTTCCACCAGGTCGGCGATCATATCCTTGATAATCGGCTGGATATTTTCACCCTGCAGCACCTCGCGCCGCTGCGAATAGATAACCTCGCGCTGCTTATTCATAACATCATCATATTCCAGCAAATGCTTACGAATATCAAAGTTATGCCCCTCCACCTTGCGCTGCGCATTTTCTATGGCCTTGGAGATCATGGAATGTTCGATGGGTTCGTCCTCTTCCATGCCTAATTTATCCATAATACCCGACAGGCGGCCGGACCCGAAAATACGCAGGAGATCATCTTCCAGGGAGAGGAAAAATCGGGAAGAACCCGGATCACCCTGCCGTCCGGAACGCCCGCGCAACTGGTTGTCGATACGACGGCTTTCATGACGGCTGGTACCCAGAATATGCAGGCCTCCCACCTCACGCACACCTTCTCCCAGTTTAATATCCGTACCTCGACCGGCCATGTTGGTGGCAATGGTCACCTTGCCCAACTGCCCTGCCTCGGCAATGATCTCCGCCTCTCGTTCATGCTGCTTCGCATTAAGGACTTCATGGGGAATTTTGTCCTTTTTAAGCATTTTGGAAATTTTTTCGGAAACATCAATGGAGATGGTACCGACCAGAACAGGCTGCCCCTTAGCGTGCAGTTCTTTTATCTCTTTGACGATATTTCTGTATTTTGCCTTCTCGTTCTTATAGATGACATCTGGATAATCAATACGGACCATTTCCCGGTGCGTGGGAATGACAACCACGTCAAGGTCATAGATCTTTTTAAACTCAGGTGCTTCGGTATCAGCCGTACCGGTCATGCCGGCCAGCTTGTCATACATGCGAAAATAATTTTGAAAGGTTATCGAGGCCAGTGTCTGATTCTCCTTTTCAATTTTAACTCCTTCCTTGGCCTCCAGGGCCTGATGCAGACCGTCGGAATAACGCCGCCCCTCCATGGTCCGGCCGGTAAACTCATCAACGATGACCACCTGCCCGTTTTTGACGATATAGTCCACATCACGCTGAAAAAGAACGTGCGCCTTCAGGGCCTGGTTGACATGATGGAGAAAGTTAATATTGGCGGGATCATAGAGATTGTCCACCTTAAGCAGTTCTTCAGCCAGCATCACGCCTTCATCGGTCAGCATGGCTTGCCGATCTTTTTCCTCCTTGATGTAATGTTCTTCTTCCTTGAAATGCTTCATAATCCGGTCCACCTTGATATACATGTCCGTGGACATTTCAGCCGGACCGGAAATGATCAGCGGCGTTCTGGCCTCATCAATGAGGATGGAATCGACCTCGTCGACAATGGCATAGTTAAAACCACGCTGGCAGAAATCCGCCAGATCGAACTTCATATTATCACGCAGATAATCAAAACCGAACTCATTGTTGGTGCCGTAGGTCACGTCTGCCAGATAGGCCTCGCGCCGGGCATCATCGTCCATATCATGAACAATGGAACCGGTGGTCAGGCCTAAAAAACGATACACCTGCCCCATCCACTCCATATCACGGCTTGCCAGGTAATCATTGACGGTTACCACATGCACACCCTTGCCGGACAGGGCGTTGAGATAGACCGGTGCCGTCGACATCAGGGTCTTACCCTCACCGGTTTTCATTTCGGCGATCTTTCCCTGATGCAGCACGATGCCGCCGATGAGCTGGACATCGTAATGGCGCTCACCCAGTACCCTGAATGCGGCTTCACGAACAACGGCAAAGGCCTCGGGCAACAGGGAATCAAGCGATTCGCCCTGTTCAATCCGTCCACGAAATTCAGTGGTTTTACCGGCAAGCTCTTCATCGGAAAGCGGCTTAACCGCCTGCTCAAGATCATTTATGCGGGCCACAATCTGCCGCATCTGTTTTACCGCTCGATCATTTTTACTGCCGAAAACCCTGGTCAACACCTTTCCAATCATTGTACTTTCTCCAAAACAGGGAATTCCCCTGATTATTCAAACTTTTCCTTGGATTTCTTATTATTGTGCGAAATCCAGATAAGCGACTCTTCGTCACAGTCGGGAAATTTCGGACAGTGAAGGCAATCGCTCCAGATCTTGTGGGGCAACTCCCGCTTATCTTTATCAACAAAACCGAGTTTTCTGAAAAAATCCGCCTGATAGGTCAAAACAAAAACCCGGGTTATCTCCAAGCTGTCCGCCTCATCCAGACAGGAGCGAACAAGTAACGCCCCAATTCCCTGA
>JALSNT010000181.1 GCA_026986885.1 Desulfobulbaceae bacterium | reverse complement strand
TTTCCACGGAAGAGGCAAAAAAACGGGCGATATTGTACGGGATGCCGCCGGAAAAAATCGGAGTGCATGGCCAGCCGGTCGGTCTGAAATTCACCCGGCTGGATGGAGACAAAAACAAGTACAAAAGCCTGCTCGGCCTTGATCCTGATCGACCTGCCGTGTTGCTGGTGGGTGGTGGCGAAGGTTATGGACAACTCTACGGCATTGCCCGCAAGTTAGCGGCAACCACCAACCAGGGCCAACTTATGGTCGTGGCCGGTCGTAACCGGAAACTGAAGAAAAAGCTGGAACAGGTCTACTGGCAAATCCCCACGAAGATCTTTGGTTTTGTCGACAACATGCCGGAGCTGATGGCGGCCGCCGATGTCCTGATTACCAAGGCCGGACCCGGCACTATCAGCGAGGCCTTTGTTGCCGGGCTGCCGCCGATTTTATCCGGGCATATTCCCGGGCAGGAAACCGGCAACATCCATTATGTACGGAAAAACCGGGCCGGCGCCTATGCCCGTTCCGGCAGGCAAATCGTCCGTACAGTCCAGCAATGGCTTGATTCCACACATCCCGTTCTCGAAGAGCTTGCCCACAATGCCGCCTGTCTTGCCCGCCCCAATGCTTCCATAGATATCGCCTCTGATATCTGCAGTTTTTTGTGAGTTTTTCTTGGATCAGCTCCTCTGTACGATCAGCGAACTAATCGCCTCGTTTGACAGTATCAAATATATATTTGTTTTTGTGGCTGTATTCATCGAGGGCCCGCTGGCCACCCTGGTGGCCGCAGCAATTGCGGCAGGAGGCGGATTACAACCGGTTCCGGTTTTCTTTTCGGCGGCGCTTGGCAATCTCAGCGCCGACCTGACCTGGTACACCATCGGTTACGCGGGCCGCGCAGCCAGGGTCCTGCACCGATTTCCCTGGTTGCGGATCCGGAAAGAAATGATCCAAAGAGCGGAAGGTAAGATGCAGCACCATGGCATCCGCATGCTGATTCTCTCCAAGATTTCATTTGGAGTCATGGCAATTCCTGTGCTGCTGGCAGCCGGTTTACTGCATCTTCGCTGGTACCGACTGCTGCCGGCGGTAATCGCTTGCGAAATTATCTGGAGCGGCTCCCTGGTCCTGCTCGGCTATTATTTTACCGGCTATCTGTATAGTGTTGAAAATATCCTGGCCCGCTCGACTCTGATTGGATTTACAGCCATCGGCTGCATAACCGGCATCTACCTTATTCGCCGTATCATTTCCCGACTGTTTGATAATGGAGCGAGACAACAGCAATGAAGATCATGCTTGCCGGACAGGCATATTACAGAGAGGACAACGGCCAGGCGGTGTTTACCATCCGCCTTGCCCGGGGGCTGGCGGCGGCCGGGCATCGGGTGCTGGTGCTTGCGCCATGTGATGATGGAAAGCCCGGTCTGGTAAGGGATGACGCAGTTGAGGTATGGAAGATCAACACCCTGGCCCTGCCCCATAACGTCAATATTTCCCTGTGCCCTGGACGAGAGATAACAAAAGCGCTGTCTTATTTCGTTCCCGACATCATTCACCTGCAGGACCATTATTTTATCTGTCGGCCACTGTATAACCGGGCCCGGAAAAAAGGTATTCCTGTTGTAGGCAGCAACCACTTCCTGCCCGACAATGTTACCGCAAACCTGCCCCTGCCGGATATTTTCAAGCCGACAATGAATCGGCTGCTCTGGCTCCACATGTTTCGTCTTTATAATCGGTTATCGGCTGTGTCCACCCCGACGGCAACGGCGGCAGCCATTCTCAGAAAACAGCATCTCCTCCCCTCGGTCACCCCGATTTCCTGCGGCATTGACACCAATCTATTTCACCCCATAGCCCGAAGCGCCCAAAGCACAATCCGTCATTCTTTTTCCCTGCCGCAGGAAAGGACAATATTTATCTATGTAGGGCGTCTTGACCACGAAAAGGGTTTGGATACGGTAATTAAGGCCTTTGCCCGTCTATACCACGATTGCCTCCTTATCCTGGCAGGAAAGGGAAGTTTTCAGACTTTCTTAAAGGATCTCTGTCAAAAACTGGAAATTGCAAGTCGGGTACGTTTTCCAGGATTCATCCCCAAACAGGATCTGCCCAGACTCCTTGCCTGCTGCGACTGCTTTGTCATGGCCGGATTTGCAGAACTGCAGTCCATTGCCACTCTTGAGGCCATGGCCTGCGGACTGCCGATCATTGCCGCCGATGCCCGTGCCCTGCCGGAGTTAGTCAAACCGGAAAAAAACGGGCTGCTTTTTCGTCCCGGGAACGTGGATTCCCTGCATGGAGCCATGGATCAGTTTCTGCGACGCCGCAGTGCGTGGAAAAAATGGGGACAGGCAAGTCGGGCCGGGGCAGAGGAGCACGCCATGGAAAAATCCGTCCGCCGGTTTCTTGCATGGTACGAGATGGCCGGCAGCCGGAATTCGGGTAGCTGAAACTTCTCCTGCCTCAGGTGCCGGTGGCATGGTCACCAATATCATTGCGGCATGTCTATTTGCCTTGAAGCTAAATTAAGCGTTTCATCCCCGATCTGCAGCTTGGGGCGAAATGAAAATCGCTCAATTCAGGTTTACGGAATTACTTTTCCCGGACCGCGCAAGAACAGCCGGGGAATTCTTTTCTACCGGTGATAATATAGAGCAAAACAGCCGCAGACAACAGGTAACCGAACATCTCAACATTCTTTGTTTTCAAAATAAAGACTAATATCACGGTAATAAGGGCGCTCAGCATGAAAAAAACCGGTTTAGGTATCTGTTTGAGCATAACCCTGCCGAAATGGGTGAACCGAATATGACTTATCATCAGCCCTACTGAGATCATTGCAATCACAGACAACAAATTCGGCGGTGCGACAAGTGAAGCCCCCAAGACAATCATGGCGCCCGCCGGACTGGGCAGACCGTTAAAAATGCCATCCGGCAGATCTTTCCGATTTTTATCCACCGTCACAAAACGAACCAGCCTGAAAGCCACACCGCCGATAAAGATGAGTCCAAACAGCCATGACAAGGCACCTCCGGTCCTGCTGATGATATAGGCCGGAGCCAGGCCGAAACTGACGAAATCGGCGATGTCATCCAGATAGGGACCATACTTGGTGCCGCCATGTTTTTCCGCCATCCTGCCGTCAAACAGATCAAAAAGCTGTCCGGCAATAATCACCATGATCGCCTGCGCAAGATGGCCGCGAAAGGTAAAGACAAGACTTGCGACGCCGCAAAAAAAGTTGAGAGTTGACAGGATATCCGCATACAGCCGGTTGGGAACAAACTTAAAAACAATGGAGGCCGAGGCAAGGATAATACAGGCAATCAGGACTTCATCACCTATATTTATAACATTGGAATTCTTATCCAGCAGGGAACAATAGACCACAAGGGCAAAACAGATAATGGCCTTGATCTTGCCGAAATTATTTGCCGCCCCGGATGAGCGAATCAGCTTCAGCACATGTCTGACCAGAAACTGCCCGGCCAGCTCAATCGCCACCAGCATCCATACCAGCCGGGACGAAAGAATTCCGGCATAGGAAAATCCTATTAAAGGCGGCAGATAGGTGAGCTTGTCACACATGGGATCCAACCACTCCCCCCAGGTAGAGACAAGGTTGCAGTTTCTTGCCACCAGGCCGTCCACCCCGTCAAGCACGGCGGCCAGGGAAAAGATTAT
>JALSNT010000180.1 GCA_026986885.1 Desulfobulbaceae bacterium | reverse complement strand
CGGGAAGACTTGAGGAATTACACGTTGCCGTTGCCGCAGACAGGCCAAACGAAAAATACCATGTTCTACTGGACGGCGCCCATAACCCGGCCGGAGTCGAGGCCCTGCGCCGGGCCCTGGAAGATGAATTTGATTACCAAGAGCTGGTCCTTATCTGGGGAGCCATGGCAGACAAGGACATTGCCCGCACCCTGCAGACCATTGGACCGCTTGCCGACCATATCATCTTTACCCGGCCCGAATCGGAACGTTCCGCAATGCCTGCCGATTTACTCACCTCTCTGGCAAAGCATTACGGAAAACACAAACATGCGCTGACAGCGGAAACAGTGAATGAGGCCCTGGATACGGCGGCAACACTGGCAACGAAGAATGATCTTATCTGCATTGCCGGCTCCCTGTATCTTGTGGGCAGGGCCAGGCAGATACTGCAGGGAGAGCTGGTACCATGATGCGTGACGATTACCTTGCCATCGGCGGCCCGGACGAGGCAGACATCAGGGCGGAGCGCAGCAAGGCACGGTCTTTGCGCAAAACCCGCTGGTGGCAGCAGAAGACCAGCACCGGTACCTGCTGGTACTGCGGAGAAAAGGTGGGATTCAAAAACCTGACCATGGATCATATTATCCCCCTGTCCAGAGGCGGCCGCTCCACCAAAGACAACCTGGTTCCCTGCTGCAGGCGCTGCAACACCAGAAAAAAAAATGCCCTGCCCGTGGAATGGCAGGAATACATGGACCACCTTGCTGCAAAGAAGTCTTGAAAAAAAGGAAGGGTACGGGTAAAGTCAGGCCGGTCTTGTTCGAGACCATCGAAAGTGCCTTATATACCCCGCATGTGGGCGGGTAGCTCAGCTGGATAGAGTGTCGGCCTCCGAAGCCGAAGGTCGCGGGTTCGAATCCCGCCTCGCCCACCAGTTTTTTTTTAAAATACCCAGTTGGACACCCGGGTATCCCATAATCGTTCCAAAGCACCTGTTTACTATCCCTGTATTCTTTTTTGTTGACTCCAAAATGTTCCATGTTTTGATTGGATGATGGCCATTGCCCTGCATCTTTTTTGAAACAACAGAAGTGCTGAAAGATTACCGAATGAAACAGTTCTTTGATTAGGTTGATTCGTTCACGGTCCAGGCTCCAGGCAGATGGTCGGGAAAAAAGGGTGAGGGGAGGACAGGGTTTAATCCTGGTTTTTTCGCCAATGACCGGCGATTTTGTTGCCCGCTGCCAGCAACTGGTTTCGGCGCTCCGGGCCGGTATGGTTTCTCTGGTTATCCCATCTGAAAAACCGGCGCAGAGCGCCCATGTACTCCGTCCACCACGCCATGGGCGTGGTGGAACGAGATATATTGCGATCTACTCCTGCTCATCCGCCATGTACATACCGCCGGTAAAGCGGTTGATAAACTGCAGATAGGTGCTACCACCTCTGGAATGGCGCTGAATGGAGCGGTACACCGCACTAAGCACCTTAACCAGTTTTTCCGGCTCCACCTGGTCAAGCTCCTCAGCTATTTCATCCAGCAGAGCCTGGTATCCCACTGCCAAAACCTGGTCTCTCATCTCTCCCGGCTCCTCGCCAAAGTGATAATGATCCAGCAGCATCTCCACCAGCCGCAGGACGGTGCGGTCATTAACCCGGCGCCGGTCACTGTTCCAGATCATGGTGAGAGTGGATTCAATGGTCCTGGAAATACGCTCATTTTCTCCGGAAGCTTCCATCTCGTTGATGGTGTAATAAGGCAGTTTCCGGTAGTTTCTCCGGGCAGCGCCACCGCCGAAGAACGAACAGCCCCCGCATTGTTCCTCCGACCGGCTCTCACCGCAGCACTGGCTGCAGATAAAGGTGGAAGTGGCCTGGCATTTTCGCTTTCCCTTACGACTGTTGCAGATGATACATTTTGCCATGATGTTTTTTCTTCTGGTGTTTTATTTTGCAGTAATCCGAAAATGAAATTTCGTAGCATTTTTACCGGTTCACCACGACCTTGGCGTGGTGGAACCTTAATTTGCGCACCGCTCCGCGCCCATTTCGAGTATCCCCCTGATAAACCATCATGCCATAGCGGCACAACAAAGCATGAAACAGAGGATATACAAGTAGTCAACCGTAGTTATGTGCGCCGCAGGCGGAGATTAGACTGTCATCCGACCTCTGTCTTCCGTCCTCTGTACGGATAAGCATGACGGGATTATTTTTCCCTGCCGGTCGTCATCCATACAGCTTGGACGGCTTAAAACCGTCCCTGCCCACAAGGGCGCGGAGCGCCGGAAAAAGACGTTCACCGCAGAGCGGCGGAACGAGGGAAAAAGCTGGTTATGCAGCTTGCGGTGAACCGGAAATTTCAGCGTTCTCTATAAATGCAGGAACGTATAAAAAAATATTCCTTACAAAATGGTGGAATAAATATTGTTAAAAGGGCTGTTACTGCTTTTTTTCGGGGTTTTGTTTCTTCTTTGCTGCCAGCTCCTGTAACGAATTGCATCCATCGGTAATCCCATGGTCACAGGCCCGTTGATATAGGGAGGCAGCCTTTTTATCATCCCGGTCAACTCCGTAGCCTAATGCATTCATTTCGCCAAGCATCCAGCATTCTAACCATCCTCCTTGATCACAGGCCTGTTGAAACAGGGAAACAGCCTTTTTATCATCCCGGTCAACTCCACGACCTTCTTCATACATCCAGCCAAGTAGCCTGCATCCTGACCACTCACCTTGATCACAAGCATTTTGATATAGGGAAGACGCCTTTTTATCATCCTGACCAACGCCACGGCCTTCTGCATACATCACGCCAAGATTGATACAACCTACCCACTTCTTATAATTATAATAACAAGCCTGTTGATATAAAGAAACGGCCCTCTTCTCATCCTGACCAACGCCACGGCCCTCGTCATACATCACGCCAAGATTATTGCAACCTACCAAATCATTATGCTTGCAGGCCTGTTGATACAGAGAGACCGCCTTTGTCTCGTTCCGGTTAACGCCACGGCCTTCTGCATACATCACGCCAAGTAGCCTGCACCCTGACCACTCACCTTGATCACAAGCATTTTGATATAGGGAAGACGCCTTTTTATCATCCTGACCAACGCCACGGCCTTCTGCATACATCACGCCAAGATTGGTACAACCAGCCCACTTCTCATGTTCACAGGCCTGTCGAAACAGGTCGGCAGCTTTGGAGTAATTCTGCGGCATTCCATCAGCTCCATCAAAAAATAAATTTGCAAGGCGTAAACATGACCGGAATTCATGCAGTTCACAACCCTTCTGAAACTTCTCCGCAGCTTTTTGCATATCTTTTTTCCCAAGCTCTCCATTACGGTACAACCAGCCGAGATTTAAACATGCAGTGCCATTTCCGCTGTCACAGGCCTTTTCCCACAATGAAGCAACTTGTTGGGGATTTCCCAGATAGGCAATTGATTTTTTCATACACATGGACATATCAACCCCCTCGCACACCCGCTGCAGATATCTAAATGCCTTTTGTTCATCCTTGGTCATGCGGTACACTCCAGGGCAGGTCGAGGGAAAGGAGTTGCACCACCAGTCATTCACATCCCGGTTTTTCAGGGCCAGGGAAAGCACAGAGACAACAACAAAGGTGACAATTGCCGCAACCAGGGCTATTGACTTGAAGGGTTGTTCTTCAACATCAAGGAGATCTTTTAGAAAGGTGCGGGAAAAGA
>JALSNT010000179.1 GCA_026986885.1 Desulfobulbaceae bacterium | reverse complement strand
AAATTTCTCCGGAGGAAGAACTTGAACAGACCAGGGAAAAAATGCTCCGTATTGCTGCCGATGCCGATAATTACAAAAAACGTATGGAGCGGGAAAAAGAAAAAATGATCAAGTACGCAGGCGAAAATATCCTGCGTGAACTGCTGCCGACGGTGGACAATCTTGAACGCGCCCTTGAACAGGCAAAGGCTGAAAGTAATGACGCTGACAGCAAACTTGCAGCCATGATCGAGGGCATTGAACTGACCTACAAGGGACTTTTATCCGTGCTGGAAAAATTTGACGTCAAGCCCATTAAATCCGTCGGCAGAGAATTCAATCCCGACGAAATGGACGCCCTGACCATGGAAGCCAGCGACGAGATACCCGCCAACCATGTGCTGCGTGAATTTGCCAGGGGCTACCGCTTCAAGGACCGGGTCCTGCGCCATGCGCAGGTCGTTGTTTCCAGCGGCAAAGATTCATAAAGATACGCCCTTGACAAAGCAGTAATCATGCGCATTGTAATGGTGCGGAAAGAAACGCTCCTGCGTTAAGGAAAAACGTCAGAGAAGATGCTCGAAAGAAGTTTTTTTACCTAAATTTAGATATTTAGGTTTTATACAGAATTTAATTATTAATTATTTATTATACAACCGGCTTGAAAGCCGATGACAGATACCAAAAGGAGACAGGAGATATAATCATGGGGAAAATAATCGGAATAGACCTGGGAACAACGAACTCATGTGTCGCTATCATGGAGGGTGGAGATCCCAAGGTAATTGAAAACAGCGAAGGGAACAGGACAACCCCTTCCGTCGTCGCATTCACCGATAACGGTGAGCGACTGGTCGGACAGGTGGCAAAACGACAGGCGGTCACCAATCCGACCAAGACACTCTTTGCCATTAAACGGCTTATCGGACGAAAATTTACCGACGCCGAAGTACAGAAATCCATTGAAATCAGTCCGTTCAAGATAGTTGAAGGCCCCGGTGGCGACGCCATGGTTGAAGTGGACGGCAAGAAATACAGCGCTGCGGAAATTTCTGCTATGATCCTGGGCAAGATGAAGCAAACCGCTGAAGAATATTTAGGCGAGCCGGTAACCGAAGCTGTTATAACCGTGCCGGCCTATTTCAACGATTCCCAGCGACAGGCAACCAAAGATGCCGGTAAGATCGCCGGTCTGGACGTGCAGCGAATCATCAATGAGCCGACTGCAGCATCCCTGGCCTATGGTCTTGATAAAAAGGGAGAAGAAAAAATCGCGGTTTTCGACCTTGGCGGTGGTACCTTCGACGTATCCATCCTGGAGATCGGCGATGGCGTTTTCGAGGTAAAATCTACCAACGGTGATACCTTCCTCGGCGGCGAGGACTTTGACATGCGGATTGTCAACTGGCTGGCCGATGAATTCAAACGGGACCAGGGCGTTGATCTGCGTAATGACAACATGGCCCTGCAGCGCTTGAAGGAAGAGGCGGAAAAGGCCAAAAAGGAGTTGTCCACCGCCATGGAAACCGATATCAACCTGCCCTTTATCACGGCCGATGCCACCGGACCCAAGCATCTCAATATCAAACTTTCGCGCTCCAAGCTGGAAAGCCTGGTAGAAGATCTGATCGAACGGACCGCCGGTCCCTGCCAGACAGCGCTCAAGGATGCAGGGTTGTCCGCTTCCGACATCAACGAAGTTATCCTGGTCGGCGGTATGACCCGTATGCCCAAGGTACAGGAAAAGGTCAAGGAAATCTTCGGCAAAGAACCGCACAAAGGCGTTAATCCCGATGAGGTTGTGGCCATCGGAGCTGCCATTCAGGGCGGCGTACTCAAGGGTGACGTGAAAGACGTACTGCTGCTGGACGTTACTCCGCTTTCTCTGGGTATTGAAACCCTGGGCGGCGTTATGACCAAGTTGATTGAGAAAAACACCACCGTGCCGACTAAAAAGAGCCAGATCTTTTCCACGGCAGCCGATAACCAGCCCGCGGTCTCTATCCATGTGCTCCAGGGTGAACGGGAGATGGCAGCCGACAATAAGACCATCGGCCGTTTTGAGCTGACTGATATCCCGCCCGCGCCGCGCGGCGTACCGCAGATCGAGGTCACCTTTGACCTTGATGCCAACGGTATCCTGCATGTATCGGCCAAGGACATGGGCACCGGCAAGGAGCAGTCCATCCGCATCACCGCCTCATCCGGTCTTTCCGAAGACGAGATTGAACGGATGAAAAAGGATGCCGAGCTGCATGCCGAGGAGGATAAAAAACGCAAGGAACTTGTGGAGGCAAAAAACAACGGCGACTCCATGATCCACATGACCCAGAAGAGCCTGAGCGAATTAGGCGACAAGGTCGATGCCGAGACCAAGGCCAATGTGGAGCGTGAAATCGAAAGCCTGAAAAAGGCACTTGAAGGTGATAATCTTGATAATATCAAAAATGCCACCGAAAAGCTGACCCAGGCCTCCCACAAGCTGGCCGAGCTGATGTATGCCCAGGCATCCCAGCAGGGTGGCGCACCGGGAGGACCGGAAGGTGGTGGAGCTGCCGGTGGACCAGGAGCCGGGGCCGCAGGCGGTGCAGCCGGATCTTCCGGAGGTGGAGACGATGACGATGTGGTTGATGCCGACTTTGAAGAGGTAAAATAGAGAGATAAACAGCTTTAGCTGTAAAAAAAAAAGGGAGTGCGGATAAAAATTTAATCCGCACTCCCCTTTTTTGTTGTTTTGGTTTATTCTTCTTTTTTTGAAACCTTGAACCCAAAATCCTGAACCCTGAACCCTGAACTCTGAACTCTGAACTCTGAACCAAAAACCCTGAACAAACACCATGAAACGTATTCTCTCCGGCATCCAGCCTTCCGGACAACTACATATCGGTAACTATTTCGGGATGATGAAAACAATGATTTCCAACATGGAGACTTCCGATCTCTATGTGTTCATCGTTGATCTCCACGCCCTTACCACTGTCCATGACAGGGAAAAACTGCGGCAGGGAACCCTGGAGGCGGCGGCCGATTTTCTCGCTTTAGGGCTGGATCCCGACCGCTGCACCTTCTGGGTACAGTCTGATGTACCGGAGGTCTGTGAACTGATGTGGGTGCTGTCTACCCTGACGCCCATGGGGTTGCTTGAGCGCTGCCATTCCTACAAGGACAAGGTGGCCAAGGGCATCAGCCCCAACCACGGCCTGTTTGCCTACCCGGTGTTGATGGCAGCCGATATTCTTCTTTATCAATCCGAGATTGTACCGGTGGGCAAGGATCAGAAACAGCATCTGGAGGTTGCCCGGGATATTGCTGTCAAGTTCAACAATACCTTTGGCGACACCTTTGTGGTGCCGGAGCCGGCAATCAGTGAGAGTACGGCCATTGTGCCGGGTCTGGACGGCCAGAAAATGTCCAAGTCCTACGGCAATACCATCCCGATTTTTCTGGATGATAAACCGCTCAGAAAAAAAGTAATGGCCATCCAGACCGATGCCACGCCGGTGGAAGCCCCGAAAGATCCGGATAAATGCAACCTGTTCGCCCTGCTCAAACTGTTTGCACCGGAGGACAAGCTGCGGCAAGTACACGATCTCTACGTGAACGGCGGTGCCGCCTACGGTTATATCAAACAGGACCTGTTTGAACTCATCCGTGACTACTTTGCCGATGCCAGAAAAAAGAAAAGAGAACTGCTGGCAGACCAGGATTATCTGCGTCAGGTGCTCAGCCGGGGAG
>JALSNT010000178.1 GCA_026986885.1 Desulfobulbaceae bacterium | reverse complement strand
GGAATCCCTGGCGGACATAAAAATAACCTGGCCGCCCATGCGATACATGGCGGCTTCAAAGGAAACCCGTGTCCTGGTGGAGGGCTTTTCAAACAGCAGGCAGGCGGTTTTGCCGGACAGCTGGTTGTGGACGATGTCGTCAGCATCCTCATTTTTCAGCATGATTGCCCGGACGATAAGAGACTGTAACTGTTGTTTACTAAAAAATTTTAATGCTAATAAGTGGTTTTTCATGGCTTTTTTTCCCGATTGCGCAGAATTGTTCAGCCGCAGCCCGGAAATATATGTAACCTGAATTGAGCGATTTCCATTTCCCCTGCCTTGAGCTGAACTAAAAAATATAAGAGATATAAAAAAAATGATGATTTTGCAAAGAAATTCTACAAAAGCGCGACCAGCAGTTTTTCCGGCTAACCATCGGCGCTTGTTTTGCCGGGGCCACGGAAGATAGTAAGCCCTGAATTGGGCGATTCAGGTTGAAATATGCGGGCTATAGCGATCGCCGGTGAGATGTGTTGACGAGTCGTCAGGCCCATGATACAGTATATCATAATAATTTTCCGCACAAAAAACGTCTGAAGGCGGTTGATTCGTCATCTCTGCTTCCGCCTGTATCTCAAAGGAGAACGTCTCAATGGCTCGATGGCATGCTCGCCGGCAGTTGTTTCTCTGTTTGTTTGTTGTTGCGGCTTTTTTTCCTGCCTGTGACTCGCGGCAGACTTCCTCCCCTGTAAAAATAGGTCTGGCCATCAATCTCAGTGGACGGGGAGGTGCCGCCGGAGAAGATATCCGGGACGGTGCCATCCTTGCCGTGGAAAAGATCAATGGTGTCCGTGGCATCAACGGCCGGCCGCTGGAATTGCTGATTCGTGATGATAAAAACACGCAGGAGGGTATTCGGGCGGCGGATGAATCGCTCATCAAAGAAGGGGTTGCCGTTATTATCGGCCACAGTACTTCCGGCAACACCCTGTTGAGCTATCCCTTTGTCACCGGCAAAGGGATTCTACTCTTTACCCCCTATGCCTCTACCAACAGGTTAAGCGGTAAGGATGATCTCTTTATCAGGACGCAGGTAACCTGTGATCTCTACGGTAAAAAGACGGCCGTTCTTTTTGAGCGCAATGCAATCAGGTCGGTGACATTGCTTATGGATATGAGCAATGCTGATTTTGTTAATGACTGGAAGGATTCGCTGGCAAAATATTATGCGGGCGCTATCGAGGCGGTCAGGATTAATTCGAAGCAGAAGGTGAACTGGCCGAGGATTATCGCCTCTCTGCTCAAAGGAAAACCCGATGCCGTACTCCTGCTGACCGAAGCAGGTATGAGCGGGGTGGCCCTGCAGAAGCTTGTTGCCGCAGGCTATGACGGGGGGCGTTTTGCCACTGTCTGGGCGGATACGCCGGAGCTTCTTCGTTATGCCGGCGGCAGTGCCGAGGGTCTGCGGATTATCACCTTTGTTGATCCGGAAAACAAGCGGGCTGATTATCGCAGGTTTTCCCGGGCCATGGAAAAGAGTTTTCATAAAAAGGCAACGGCACGTTCCTCCCGTGCCTATGAGGCGGTTGCTGTGCTGGCCGATGCCCTGAGGCGACGGCGGGAGAACACGGCTGTCAGTCTGAAAAAGGCCCTGCTGGGCAGTGAATATACAACTATCCTCGGTCGCCTGCGTTTTGATAAATATGGTGATGTTGTCCGGCCCGTTTACGAGGTGCTGGTCCATGGCAACCAGTTTCACAGCAACGGGCCGATCTGAGTGTTACCTCCGCAACCACTGCATATAAAGGTTAACCGGACATTTTTTCTCGTTATTTTAGTGCTTTTTCCTGTTGTTGTCCTTTTCAGCGGCTGGATTGAGTATAACCGGATCCGGGCCGAATATTCAGCAGCCATGCACACCAGGATCAGCGTGGCCCAGGCCCTTATCAGGGAAGAACTGTTTCGTACCGATTCACTGGTCAAATCGATCGGCCGCCAACTTGATCCCGGACAGCTGGGCACCGTCATGTCCCGTCTGCTTGATGACCGTTTTTTTGAATTGCAGGACGACACCTTTTATGTCCTTGATCCAGAGGGAATAGTGGTTGCAATTTCAAAGCCGTACAGTGACTACTTAGGCCTTGATTTCAGCTCCATGCTTCCTGCGCGAAAAGGAAAGAAGAGGCAGGTTCGTTATTACCAGTCCCTGCTGTCAAAGCGTTCCGTCATCACTGTCCTGTATCCCCTTGACAAAGGCAAGGTGCTGGTTGTGGAACGGCCACTGGATAAATTTATCCCGATCATGGCTGCCTTTAAGGAGGGGAAGAGATATGATGGTGAACTGTTTTTTGTTTTATCCACATCGGGCCTGGTCATCTATCATCCGGACCGGACCTTGATGGAAACCAGGTATAATCTGGGTTTTGATTTGAAAAACCGGACTGTACCGGATAAAGACGGTTTTTTTTCTTTTGATTATAAGGGGCGGAAGTTTATTGCTCAGAATCGATTTTTTACCGAGCCGCAGGGCTGGGTCATGTATTACAGCGTGCCCGCCGCAGTGATGACTGCGGCTATTACCAGGCTGCTTGCCGGTCAGTTGCTTTTTCTCGCCTTTGTCTTTTTTCTGCTTTTTCTCGCCTTGAATTTTGTATTCCGCAGGTTTCTCACCCGGCCGGTCAGCCATCTTGTGAAAACGCTGAAGGGCTCGGATACGGATCAAAAACTATCGCTCGGGGCAAATGAACTGGGCAATATTCTTGAATTTACCACGATTGCAAGGGCAATTCGTCTCCGGGACAAGGAGATTATCCGCACTGCCGAGCGTTTTCATGCGGTACTCAACAGCATTGAGGCGGTTGTCTATGTGGCTGATCTTGAGAGCTATGAGATTCTTTTTATTAATTCTTACGGTCGCAAGCTCTATGGTGACTGCACCGGTCGGCGCTGCCATTCAGCTTTTCAATTGGACAGTTTGAAACCCTGTTCATTCTGTACCAATCATAGACTGGTGGATAATGACGGAAATCCGACAGGGGTCTATCACTGGGAACGGTATAATGAAAAAATTGGTCGCTGGCTTGATTGTCGGGATCAGGCAATTAACTGGTATGACGGGCGGCTTGTCCGGATAGAAGTAGCCACGGATATTACCAGGCGAAAAGAGGCGGAAGAGGCACTGCAGGCTGAAAAGGAACGGTTGGACGTAACGCTTCGTTCCATTGGCGACGGCGTCATCACCACCGATGTTTCCGGGAAGATTGTCTATGTAAACCGGGTGGCAGAAGAGCTTACCGGCTGGACAAACGCCGAGGCTTTCGGCAGGCCATGTGTAGAAGTATTTAATATCATAAACGAAAAAACAGGCAAAAAATGTGTCAGTCCGGTGCAGCGGGTCATGCAGTTAGGTAGAATTGTCGGCCTTGCCAATCATACGGCTCTAATTGCCCGGGACGGGACAATCCATTCCATAGCCGACAGCGGCGCGCCGATCAGGGATCGCCACAGTGCCATTATAGGGGTTGTCCTGGTTTTCAGAGATATTTCCAGAGAAAAGAAAATGGAAGAAGAGCTGCTGAAGGTACGCAAGCTTGAATCCGTCGGGGTGCTGGCCGGCGGCATAGCCCATGATTTTAATAATATTTTAGCAGCCATACTCGGTAATGTTGAATTGCTCGGCTATCGACTGCCTGATTGCGATCCGGATATAAAGTCCCTGCTCTCCGATGTCAAGAGGGCA
>JALSNT010000177.1 GCA_026986885.1 Desulfobulbaceae bacterium | reverse complement strand
CTTTTCCACTCAGCACACAGTCCTGACCCAATGTATACGGTCGTTTACGAGATCCGGCTCGATGAGGTTGAAGCGAGTCTGGCCGGGCCTAAAAAACCACAGAACCGGATCCCGCTGTCCAGGATGAATGATGCGTTTCTTACCCAATTGTCCCCGGCGCCGGACCCGAACACCTCGCAGGAGAGTAACGGTGGCTGCTGGGCGGATGAAGGGGGAGCCTGTCAACTGATTATTCCTGATTGCGGATACCCGGAAGTACCTGAAGACGAATTGCGGCAGGGTTGTTTTGATGTGGATGGCGAGCAGATTTCCTTAAAGGATGGTTCCGTTGTTATTGCCGCCATTACCAGCTGTACCAATACATCCAACCCGGCCGTTATGATTGGAGCCGGCCTGTTGGCCCGCAAGGCGGTAGAACTCGGATTGCAGGCTAAACCATGGGTGAAAACCAGCATGGCGCCGGGGTCAAAGGTTGTCAGCCGTTATCTTGAAGATGCCGATCTGCTGGCCCCGCTTGCGGCCCTTGGTTTTTACATAGTCGGCTATGGCTGTACCACCTGTATTGGCAACAGTGGTCCACTGAACAGGGAAATAGCAAAGATCATTAAGCAAAAGCAACTGCTGACGGCATCGGTACTGAGCGGCAATCGAAATTTCGAAGCACGCATTCATCCCCTTGTTCGTGCCAACTACCTCTGTTCACCGTTGCTTGTCGTTGCCTATGCCATTGCCGGCAGTGTTACCATGGATTTGCAGAATGAACCTCTGGCAGTGACTGCAGACGGCCGTCCGGTTTATCTTCGTGATATCTGGCCCACCGATGAGGAGATCGACACTGTTATCCGCGACACTGTTACCCCTGAGTTGTTCACCTCAAGCTATGGAAAGGTTTTTTCCGGCAATGAAAGCTGGAACAGGATGAAAGTTTCCGGCGGCAGCCTGTTTGAGTGGGATGCAGACTCTTCCTATATTCGGGAACCGCCGTTTTTCAAAGAATTGCCTGAAAAGCCCCGACCTGTAGCCGATATCAATGATGCCGCCATACTGGCTATCTTCGGTGACACAATCACCACCGACCACATTTCGCCTGCCGGTGCAATTCCGGTGGACAGCGTTGCCGGAGAATACCTGCAGGGGCTGGGCATTGAACCTGCGGACTTCAACAGTTTCGGTTCGCGGCGTGGTAATCACCAGGTCATGATGCGAGGGACTTTCGGCAATATCCGGATACGCAATCAGATGGTCGACCGGGAAGGCGGATTTACCCGGTTGATGCCTTCCGGAGAGTTGATGAGTATTTTTGATGCCGCCATGGAGTATAAAAAAAGGGAGACGCCGCTGGTGATATTTGCCGGTGAGGATTACGGCACCGGCAGTTCACGTGACTGGGCTGCCAAGGGAACTCTGCTGCTTGGGGTGAAGGCGGTTTTTGCCAAATCCTTTGAGCGGATTCACCGGAGCAATCTAATCGGCATGGGGGTGCTGCCGCTTCAGTTTGAGGCCGGAGAAGATGCCGCTTCTCTTGGCCTGAACGGCAGCGAGAAAATTACCATCCATGGGCTTGCCGATAATTTCATGCCCGGCGGGCAGGTCAAGGTGACGGTGACCAGGGATGGTGCATCCGTCAGCGGGTTTAATGTTTCCCTTCGTCTTGATAATGAAATGGAGGTAGAATACTATCGTCACGGCGGGATTCTGCATAAGGTTTTGCGCCGTATTCTTGTCGGGTAAATATCGACTCACACCCTCTTTCAAGGTGACAAGCCGCTCCATACGACCTATAATACAATAAAGAGTGGTGCATACAATCATGGTGGTTTCGTATGCTTGATGAATGTGCCTCTTTCAAATGAGCGGGAGGTAATTCTCATGGGGAAACAACCGAGCTGGGATGATATCCCTTCCTTGGGATTACAGTTAGAGCAAGACGAATTGGGTAAAAGAAAGGATAAGCGAGCCGAGATCCGTCTGCCTTGCGAGGACCTGTTAGAGTTATTCATGCTGGATACGGGAAAGATCATCGTCCAGGTTGTAAGTGGCGACGGCAGGCCTGTAAAAAAAGGGTTGCTCCGGGACATCAATCAGAAGGGTATGGGATTGCTGCTGCAATCCCATGGATTGCAAAAAGATGATGCGATTGTTCTGGGCACCATGCTGGGACGACGCGGATTTAAGACAAAGGCCGTTGTTCGCTGGACCAAAGCGGATAAGGTTGGGGTGGAGTACCTTGATCCCAGGACGGAAGACTATACATTTTTATCGGAACTTTATGGAGCAAAAATCTTAAACAATATTTGAAAGCGATTATGCCTGCACCGGGTATACGTCGGCAGAAAAAAAATAAAAAGCCATCTTGAAATGATCATTCTTTCAAGGCGGCTTTTTTGTTTTATGGCCGTGCGGTCTGTCTGAAAACAGGTACAAGCAGGAACCCGCAGAGAAAGCCGCCGATGTGGGCCCAGAAAGCCACGCCGCCGCCCGTTGCTGTAAGACTTGGTATTCCGGCCAGCAACTGAATGATGAACCAGTAGCCAAGCATGGTGATGGCGGGCAGGGATACCGTGGTAATAAAAAAACCGAGGAAGATCAATGTCTGCACACGGGCATGGGGATAGAGGCGGCCGTAGGCGCCCATGATCCCGCCGATGGCTCCCGAGGCGCCCACCATGGGCAAAGCGCTTCCGGTATGGGTCAGGATTTGCGCACCTGCTGCGACCAGTCCACAGAGCAGGTAAAAGAGAATAAAACGACCGGGCCCCATGGCATCTTCCACATTGTCGCCGAAAACCCAGAGAAACCACATGTTGCCGATCAGGTGAAACCAGCCGCCGTGCAGGAACATGTGGGTCAGCAGTGTGTATGCTCCCCGCCGGCCCTGCATAATGCAATACATATCCTGACCAACTCGAACATGGGTTCCCGGCGGTAATACACCAAGCAACTTCCCGGGAATCAGGCCAAAGGCACATAATGAATGGGCAAGAGGTTGCTGTGTGCCGAATCCCTGCACAAAAATCCATGCCGCAACACAGGCGATAATGATGGCAACGGTCGCTATCGGTTGCCTGGTTGTGTCGTTTTCATCATACAGGGGAAACATATTTCAGGCCCTTTTCTGCATGTCCGTATCGGCAAGACAGCGTGGAATTGTTGTTTTCACCTTCCTGATAGACCTTGACATCGGTCACGTCAACCTCTCCGGCAATGAGTGGTGTAACAGCGCAGAGCAGGAACAATAGACTCGACACTATATGTTTCATTTTATGTTTCCTTTTTCACGGTATATTGAATTTCCATGGTCCTTGAAAAAATATAGTCATAACATACCGGATATTATTTCAATGGCAAACAGGGAATTGTACCTGTGAGGTGAATGGGAGAGACATAAAAATACCATTGACTTCTTTGATGAAAAAGTGTGTATTTTATAGATGTTGTCTTACCGATCAATTACAAGATAAGGAGATAAAGATGAAGCGATGGACCATTTTTGCAATCAGTCTGCTGTTTTCCCTTGCTCTTTCATCCGGGGCCATTGCCAGAACCAGGTGGGATATGCATCTCAACTATCCGGCAGGTAATTTCCATTCCCAGGGTGCCAAACGTTTTGCCGACCGGGTGAAAAAGGCCACCGGTGGTGAGCTGGAGATTATCCTTCATCCCGGCGCCTCCCTTGGCTTTAAAGGACCGGAGTTATTGCGGGCCGTGGCCGAAGGCCAGCTGGTTATTGCCGAGATTCCCACCGGCATGGTGGA
>JALSNT010000176.1 GCA_026986885.1 Desulfobulbaceae bacterium | reverse complement strand
CGGCTACCCTTATCGAACAGGGAAAATTCCGGAATGATTTTTATTTCCGATTATGCACCGATACCATAACCCTGCCGTCACTCAGGAAAAGAATCGATCAATATCCAGAAGAACTGGAACTACTGGCGTCACATCTGGTCAATAAAATAGTGGGAGATGGAGCAAAAGCGCTGCAAGAAAGAGTTGTCGACGTTTTACGCCAGCCGCAGCACAGGGATTACCACTGGCCGGGAAATGTGCGGGAACTGGAACAGGCGGTCCGCCGCATTCTGCTGCACGGAACCTGCCGGTTAAGGGGAAAAAATGGGCTATTGGAACAAACAAAAAATTCCATATTTGTCAGGCGGCCGACCATGGCTGAACTGAGCAGCTTCTACTGCGAATTTCTTTACCGGCAATACAACAACTACCAGCAGGTGGCACGCATTACCGGCCTTGACCGGCGCACGGTAAAGAAATTCATAGAACAGGGGAAAACAGCAGGCAAAGCCTGATAACAGGACGGGATGTCACCTGCGCCGGCCTTTCCGGCCGGCGCAGGTGACAACAGCTGAAAATAAAAAAAGATCAACAGCTACAAAAAAATTATTGAGCAGCGCCCGTTACTGCGTCTTTAGCCTTGTCCGCTGCCTTTGATGACGCACTCAATGCATTGGTTGCCTTTTCAGCGGCCGCGTTAACCGCCTTGTCTGCCTGCTCCTTGGCCATACCGATGGCTTTTTCCTTGGCACTGTTCACGACCTCTGCCGCCGCATCTTTGGCCGCACCGGCTGCACCTTTTACCGCCTCGGTTGTGGCCGTCGCCTGTCCAACCGCACTTTGAGAGACGCCTTCAACGGCCTTGGCCGCCGTTGCTCCCACCTCGGCAGCAGATGCGGAAAAAGCAAGCCCACAGGTCAGGGCCACAGCAGCAGTAAAAGCGATGATTGTCTGCGTATTGATTTTCATTTTAATCTCCTGATGGTATTTTTGTATTAAGGTCATGGAACAGCCATGTCCTTTTCCAGACTAAAAAAAACATACCCAGAGCCCCATTTTTTTCCAACTAAAGAAACAGTAAGGAAATACGCAAGTTAGCTTATAAGAAATTTGCTTCGCCCGCATTCCATTGCCGGAGAACGATTATGGACGACAGAGAGTCAGGGCTTCGGCGGCAATGCGCATATGCTCTTTTTCCGCCTGGGCAATTGCCAGGAACGACTCTTCCATGGAAGTCCCGGCAAAATAATCGGCCATGTTCCTGTACAGGTCATAAGCCGCATACTCGATTGAGATTGCCATTTCAACAATGTCGAGACAGGAATTTTCCGTGACGGTATCAAGCATCTGCCGCATGGTCTGCAGACTGTCCCCTCCTTCCAGCAGATCACCGGACAGGGAATCATACAGTTCTTCAAAGGGAAGAGCCTGGGGATCTTCCTGCCGGTAATAGTGATAGATCAACCGGGCATGTCCCTCTTCGGCGCGGGCAAGCAGGTCAATAAAACGGGCGAATTCCTGTTCCTTATGGCGGGCCAGCACCTCCCGATAGAAATGATATGCGCCCCGCTCCATGTCCATGGCCTGATACAGGATATCTTTGGGGCTGCCGTGCAGGGAGAAAGAGGTGATCTTTGGAAAATCCTGGATCGTATGATCATGCCAGGAAAGAATCCCGCCAACCAGATTATAAATTTTTTCAATGGAGATTCGCCCGGAACCGGCGAGCAGGGCCGCAGCCTGCGACCTCTTGCCCGATCGTCAGTAAAAGACAATATCACGATCCACCGGCAGCTCACTCAAACGGGCCGACAGCTCCCCTAACGGCAACAGCCTGGCCCCGGCTATATGTCCTTCCTGATATTCTTTGTGCTGCCGGACGTCCACCAGCAGGTAATCCTTTTCCTGATGACTGTGCATGTATTGCCGTAACTCATCCGCACTGAGATTTGTAAACTGTTCGCTGCCCATGGCCGACTCCTCCCCTGTATTGTCCATCTTTTTGTATCTTCCCCGAAATTCCCGGGTGGCAGTTTTTTTCTTATCGTTTTTCAAGACTGCGCAGACTTCCGCGCCAGGATGTTTTTCCCCTGGGATAGGAAAAGCGCAACGTCTCCCTGGTTACACCGACCCGTAAGCCACGGCTCAGATGCAGCTCACTGCCGGTTCGGCCGCCAACAGCGGCCGCCTGAATATCTATAATAAAAGTATAACGGGCCGGACAGCCGACAGCCCAGAGAAGCCGCTCGACAAGCCTGCGTTGCAGGCAGGAATGCAGTCCGACAAAACCCGCTCGATCAAGCACATACAACGCCCCACCTTTTTCATCGGCTTCTGCGGTGACCAGTTGTCGGCAGACGTCATCAACAATACCATGAAAAAAATCTTCATCCTCGCCGAGATTATCCGCCGTTTTCAACAAGCTGCGGCGGATTCCCGGATCAAATTCATTTTCCAGCAACGGTAGAAGAACATGCCGGACCCGATTGCGCATATAACAGAGATCATCATTGCTGGAATCGTGACAAAATGCAATTTTATTTCCTGCAAGATATTCCAGAATCCGGTTTTTTGCTGTTGTCAGCAGCGGCCTGATCACGTCCTTACTGAACAGGCGCATTCCGGCAAGTCCCGTGCGGCCGCTGCCGCGCAGAAGGCGCAACAGAACCTCTTCCGCCTGGTCATCCGCCGTATGGGCAACAGCAATTCTCATTGCTCCATACTTCTTGGCACAGGAGCGAAGGGCCTGATAACGAAGATTTCTGGCGGCATGTTCAATCGACAATTTTTCTTTTGCCGCAAACTCACGGGTATCTACAGGGACGATATCACAGGGAATGGATAAGATGTCAGCAGCCTGCCGCACACAGGCGATTTCAGCAGGTGTTTCATCCGGTCGCAGGCCATGATCCACATAAACAGCCACAGGATCACAGGATAACCGTTGTCTGAGGGCGGCAAAAATATGCAGAAGTGCCATGGAATCAGGGCCGCCGGACACGGCTGTGATAACCGCAGAGCCGGGCTCTACCAGATTATACTCATCAATAATGCGACCAATGGTGCATTCAAGCGCTGCCGACATTGAAAATCCGGTGGAAATATTGTATAATGTAAATAATAATTTTTCCGTGTGAACCTATACTCAACACGATATGACAGCTGCAGAATATAAACGATCTATTTGCCGGCACCTGCTGCATGCCTACATGCTCAAGGAAGAACAAATAGACATTTACCTTCCTCGTTTTCTTGATAGCCTGCAGACATACCTGGAAAAACTGCAACAACCATTACAGACCGGCAACTTTAGAGAATTACGCAAGGTAGCCCATACCTTAAAGGGAGCGTTGCTGAACCTGGGGCTCCATGAACTGGCCGACATCGCCTATACCATGGAAAAGGCTGCCGGGACCGAAGACACAACGCAAAATTTTCAGGCAATGTACAGACAGTTGCACAACGAGATCAGCTCCTTTACCGGAGCCGATCCCGCCAACCCTGCCGCCGATACCGCTTCTCCTAATCGGCATCCTTGAACTCGGCAATCAATGCCTGAATCGATGCCTTGGCATCACCAAAATACATGCGGGTATTAGGCCTGAAGAACAAAGCATTCTGAATTCCCGCAAAGCCGGGATTCATTGAGCGTTTGAGCACGATAACGGTTTTCGCCTTAAAGGTCTCAATAATGGGCATGCCGTAGATCGGGCTGTTTTCATCTTCAATGGCGGCCGGATTAACCACGTCATTGGCGCCGATAACCACGCAGACATCA
>JALSNT010000175.1 GCA_026986885.1 Desulfobulbaceae bacterium | reverse complement strand
TTCCTCCCTGCGGGCGGACCGTATCTCTCCGCAACTGGTTGCCCTGCTCGCCCAGTCCGCTTTAAAATCCGTTGCCATTGCTCCGGACGGCGCCTCCGAACGACTGCGGCGGATCATTAATAAAGGGCTTTCCGAGGCGGACCTGCTGGCAGCAGCGTCCGCACTGGTTGCCGCCGGCATTGTCCATCTCAAACTCTATGTGATGATCGGTCTGCCCACGGAGACCATGGCGGATTTTGATGAGCTGGCACAGATGCTGGTGCGAATGCGCGCGCTTATTCTGCCCCTTGCCCGCAAACAGGGGCGAATGGTGGAAATAACCCTGTCGGTGAACAGTTTTGTTCCCAAGCCCTGGACCCCTTTTCAATTTCTTTCCTTCGGCGGTCTGCCGGCATCCGCGGCCGGGGCAACGCACAGTTCAACGCCCGCCCTGCTGGCATTAAAACAGAAAATCAGGTATCTTCGGAAGCTGGTCAAAGGGTTACCCAATGTGCGTCTTAAGATTGACCGCCCGGAGCGGGTCCTGGAACAGGCGGTATTTTCCCGTGGAGACAGACGGCTTGCACCTGTTCTCCTGGCCATGGGTACCGGTCGGTTTTCCTTTAAGCAGGCGATGAAGGTCCACGGGCTGACAAGCTGGGAGTATGCCGTCCGTCCGCGCGGGTCTGATGAATTGATGTGCTGGCAGGTACTTGATCATGGTATTCGGGACGGATACCTCCATAGAGAACTTGAACGCGCCTTTCGGCAGCAGAGTACCCCTGCCTGCGATATCAGGCGATGTCGCCGATGCGGAGTCTGTCATGATGCGCCGGCAGAATAATTTTTCCGCGATGAGAAAGAAAAACAGAAGAAAAAAGACCCGCCAAATGCCTGATGATCTTATTGGCCGCATTTTGTCGGTATCAAGGCGTATCCGGTCGCGATTGTCAGCTCTGAGCGGCCCGTTGCGGGCAATGAAATTTCGTCGCAGCGACAGGGAAGGACTGCTGCCCTTTGAGCTGGTCAAGTATTTCGCCTTTACCAGTCTGGCCCTGATTTTTTGCGCCTCCCTGCTGTTGTCCTGGATTCTCGCCGACAATGCCCAACATGTTTTATTAAAACGCAGTCAGGATTATTCCCAGCTTTTTGCCGAAAATCTCAACCGGCAGGTTTTTCTGCAGTTTGTTTTGCCGACCGTTGTCCGCTATGGTCGGATAGCGTTGTCTGATAAACGGCAGTTCAGGCGTCTTGACGGTATTGTCCGTAATATTACCCGGGGTATGCACATCGATTCGGTCACTATTTTTGATTCCAGAGAAAATATCATCTCCTACTCAACGATCACGGAGCTGGTCGGTCGGCGCAACATGGGCGGCCTGGAATATGAAAAGGCCAAAAAGGGTGAGGACAACTCAATTTTGATCAGCAGCGGGTCCCTGTTCAGCCTGCTGCCGGGTTCGGCGCCGGTGTACTGCACCCTGAAAACCTATGTCCCGTTCCGGCAGGAGGATAGAACCGGAGCGCGTTCCGGTGAGATAATGGGGGTCATCGAGGTCGTTCAGGACCTGTCGGCGGATCTGCGGGTTATCATCGGACTGCAGGGGCGAATTATCCTTGTCTCGCTGTTGATTATGGGCACCCTGTTTGCAATTTTGGCCCTTATTGTGGTGCGTGCCAACAAGATCATGGCCAGGCGGGCCGAGGAGCGGCTGCTGCTTGAAGAAAAATTAGGTGAGGCCCAGCGGCTGGCAACTCTGGGTAAGATGGTGGCAGCCGTTTCCCATGAGATTAAAAATCCTCTGGGTATTGTCCGCTCTACGGCGGAAATCTTAGGAAAACGTATTGCCAAGGTTGCGCCGGGAAATGAGCAGTTAGCCGGTATCATTGTGGAAGAGACGACCCGGCTTGATACCATTGTCCGTGAATTTCTTGATTTTGCCCGTCCACGTGAGCTGACGACGCAGACCGAATCATTAAACGCACTGGTTACCCGTATTAACCGTTTTTTTGAGCGGGAATTTGCCCAGAAGGGTATCCAGGTGGAACTGAACCTTGATCCTGAGCTTCCCCTGATCCGGATGGATGGCGAGCAGATGTATCAGGTTCTGTTTAATATAGTCTTTAACGCCCTGCAGGCCATGCCCGGGGGCGGGACTCTTACCCTTGGCACAGTGTATGATGACAGGGAAAATGAGGTTTCATTGCGGATTAACGATACCGGTATTGGGATTGATGAAGAAAAGAGAGCCCAGATTTTCACCCCGTTTTTTACAGATAAAAACAGGGGAACCGGCCTTGGTCTGGCCATTGCTAAGAATATTGTAGAAAATCACGGGGGCCGGATAGAGGTATGGAGCGAGGTTGGAAAGGGCAGTCTGTTTACGGTGATTTTACCGGTGCCGCCGGCCCTTTCTCCGGAGGAACCGTCGGTGGATATTGATCCGGAAGATATTGATGTTGACCGGTAATCATTTACCCTTAATTCAGGATTCAGGTTTTTTGCTGTTGGTTGTCCACAACAGAGGGAGGGAAACGGATGAGCCTGCGCATCGGTTGCTGTATAACGCCCCATGGATTTGGGCATGCGGCAAGGACAGCGGCAATCCTTGAGGCCCTCGGCAGGCGGCGGCCGGTTCACGGCGTTGTCGTCACCCTGGTTCCCCGATGGTTTTTTGCCGATTCCCTGTCCATGCCCTTTTCATACCATCAACTGACAACCGACATCGGCCTGGTACAGAAAAATTCCCTGGAGGAAGATCTGCCGGCAACCCTGCAGGCCCTGAACGGTTATTATCCACTTGCGGAAGAACTCGTTGACAGGGCCGTCCGGCTATTTACCGATTGCGACTGTATTCTCTGTGATATTTCTCCCCTGGGTATCGTTGCCGCCGACCGATTAGGTGTCCCCTCTATACTGGTTGAAAATTTTACCTGGGACTGGATCTATCGGGGATACATAGACCGGGAACCGGCATTTGTGCCGTATATAGACTATCTGCAATCCCTTTACGGGAAGGCGGATTATCGGCTGCAGACGGCCCCGGTCTGCAGGCCCGTGGCCACGGCTTTTGCTACAGGTCCGGTCAGTCGGCAGGGACGAAAAGACCGGCAATGGATACGCAGGTTTCTTGATATTGACGAGCATGCCCTTGTGGTTTTGATTACCATGGGCGGTGTCTCCGGGGATGAATATGATATGGAACCATTGCGCCGGGCCGATGGGTATGTTTTCTTAGTGGCAGGCAGGGGAGAGTCATTGGTACGTTCCGGTAATCTTCGGCTCCTCCCCCGGCAGTGTGGGTTGTATCATCCCGATTTGACAGGTGCTGCCGATCTGGTTGTTGGTAAGGTCGGCTACTCGACCCTGGCCGAGGTGTATGCAGCCGGTGTTCCCTATGGGTATATTGCCAGAAAGGAATTCCGTGAATCCGGGGTGTTGGTTGATTTTATACACCGCAATCGTCTGGGATTTGAAATACGGGCCAATAACCTGTACAGCGGCGACTGGCTGCGGCAAATACCGGCAATTATGGCTCTGAAAAGCAATAAGGCAGGACTCGAAAACGGTGCCGATGCCGCCGCCGACTTTATTTTAAATACGGTATTGTCATCAGTAATGAAAAAATAAACAGGATCAGGCAATGGGTCGGTTTGTCATTGAAAATTTGAGTTTTGCCGGCAGGGGGCCCTACTCGTTTGCAATCAACGGCGGGGAATGCCTGGGGATGCAGGGCGTGTCAGGAGCCGGCAAGACCCTGCTGCTTCGGGCTATTGTTGATCTTGAT